>PCXC01000027.1 GCA_002796345.1 Deltaproteobacteria bacterium CG11_big_fil_rev_8_21_14_0_20_42_23
TATAACCACACTCCCCGGAAGTGTCTTGGTTATCGAACTCCTGCTGAGGTCTTCTTGAACCAAGTGTTGCACTTCGAATGTGAATCCACATCCCCGCATTCGCGAGGATGACAAAGAAAAATCAATTCCCTGCAAAAACTTCGCAGAAATAACAATAAAAATCACAACCGCTCTACAATCGTTGCCACACCTTGGCCTCCGCCTACACACATGGTGGCCAAACCATACTTTGCTTTTTTCTCTTTCATCGCGTGCAACAAAGTTGTCATGATTCTGGCTCCACTTGCACCAAGGGGATGACCAAGTGCGATAGCTCCACCATGAATGTTTACACGTTTTTCATCGATGCCTAACTCTTTCAATACCGCAAGTGATTGCACGGCAAACGCTTCGTTGAGTTCGATGAGATCGATGTCTTTCATTTTTAAGCCGGCACGCTGCAAAGCTTTGGGAACAGCAGCAACAGGCCCAATACCCATCAGCGCTGGATCAACTCCTGCAACTGCCATGGAACGAACACGCGCCAAAGGTTGCAGCTTTAATTTTTTCGCTAATTTTTTCGACATCACCAGCAAAACAGAAGCACCATCGGTGAGCGGTGAAGAATTTCCAGCGGTAACCGTTCCATCTTTTCTGAAGGCAGGTTTAAGGGATGCAAGTTTCTCGAGTGACGAATCTGCTCTGGGGCCTTCGTCTTTACTGGTTTTGCTGGCGCTGCCATCTTCAGCTGTAATAGTGATGGGAACAATTTCATTTGCAAATTTATTTTGCTGCATTGCGGAAACCGCTTTGCGATGCGATGCTAACGCAAACTGATCTTGTTCTTCTCTGCCAATTTTATACTGGCTTGCTAAGGTTTCTGCGGTGGTGCCCATGGCAATGTAGCCATCGGGATTTCCATCGCGCATCAGTTTTTCATTGAGGCTTGGGTTGAAACCACCCATGGGCACGTGGCTCATCGATTCAATTCCACCCACTACGAAAGCTTCGCCATTTTCTGTCATCACCGCTTGAGCTGCATGGTTTAAGGCTGTGAGTGATGAAGCGCAAAAACGATTAATGGTTGCTGCTCCACTTGAAAGCGGCAAACCTGCTAAAAATGAGATGTTGCGAGCAACGTTTAAACCTTGCTCACCTTCGGGCATGGCACAACCAAATAAGACATCTTCGACAAGTTGTGGGTTGAACGATGTGCTACGCGCAAGCAGAGCTTTAATTAACTCGGCAGCGATATCATCAATTCTGGTGTGAATGTATTGGCCCTTTAAGGCACGCCCCATGGGGCTTCGAACGGCATCTACAATAACGGCTTCTTGCATAATTTCTCCTCCCTTAAGGAACGGTTCTTATAATCGAGAAGGGAAAGAGATCACAAGAAAATTTTACTTTACTCTTGCGCTGACGAAGAAATGCAGATAGCGACTCGCTTTGCGGGGAATTGAAAAGGAGAAAGACATGGCGGAACCAACTCAAAAATTAAAAACCAATGTAACAGTTGCTTCTTTTGGATGCTTCTATAAAACGTCCCCATTCCCTGCAACTAATTGTGACAGTGCAGCTGCTCAATTTATTAACGCCACAGCGAGAACTGAACTAGAGTCACAATACCTTAGCTGCAATATTAAAGAAGTTAGAGAAGCGAATCTTTATGTCGCTATCACCCACTCATTACTTGTAACTTGCCATCGCAATGAAAAACCCATTCAGACGCATGCTTCTGTTCTCATCTGCGATTATAAAAAAATTGCAGATGAAGCAGGCGAGCACCAGAATGAGCCAAATTATCTTCTCGATCGTTGTATCGACAAATATGCTGCTCACGTTAAGCAATATGCTGAATATTTCATAGGCTGCGAACCCATTATCGTCTATTCGCAAAACGCTAGCAATTCACCTGTTGGAAATGACCTTCATCCAGAATCTGTAATTGCTCTTTGCACTACAGAGGTGAAATAAGTTTCAGCAGTTTTTTCACCATACGCGCAATAAAAAACCCGCCTTGTAAGCGGGTTTTTATATAAAAAGACGCAAGTTCATAAGCCGAGTTCTGTTGCTCGCTTTCGCGAACGACTGTCATTCATCTAGGTTTGCCGTCGCCGGCAAACTCAAGCAGCAACCCGTTTTGCTGTAGACAAGCTACATCGTCTGGCTAACGACGATCTTTCGATCAACAAAACTATTTGCCTTTCTCCTCCTGGGGTTTACCTTGCCACTTTTGTCGCCAAAAGCGCGGTGGGCTCTTACCCCACCTTTTCACCCTTGCCATGCTAGAAACTAGGAGCTAGAAACTAGATACTAGAGATGGGAATATCTTTTCAATAAGCCACGAATCATTTTTCCAACTTCACAATATTGATCACTCAAAAGTTGAAAATCATCATGGGAAAGATATTCAAGATCTTTAGCAAACTGAACCCACATCCTTGTTTCATCACAAGAACCGAGAGCAATTCTCAAATAACGAGAAACCTCTTTTTGAGATTCTTGCTTTCCCATACCTTCAACAATATTGACAGAAATGGACTTCGAGGAACTTCTCAACTGCTGTGCCAAAGCATACTGCTCAATCTTTGGAAAATTAAGCGTCAGCTTGTGCACTCTTAAAGCCAAATCGTACGATTGTTGAACTACTTTTAATTTATGGTATGGCAAGAAAACTCCTTGTTTCTAGTCTCTAGTTCCTAGTCTCTAAGCAGGCGGTTTTTTTCTGTGGCACTTTCCATCACCATTCTTTTTATGTTCAACTGGTGTCTAGACGTTATCTAGCAGGATGCCATACGGAGCTCGGACTTTCCTCTGTGGCCGAAGCCAAAGCGACTGTCTCCCTTGCGTTGTTTTCAAAGAGCGAAGCTCGTTTATACGAACTACATATGTGAATCAAGAGCCAAATTCGCCAAACGGTCTGCGTCTTTATTTTTTTCTCTTCTCACGTGTTCAAGAGAGAAAGTTTCAAATGAATCAAGCAGTTGCAAAACTTTTTGAAAGAGTGGCTTCAAGTCATCGTGCTTTACGCGGTAGACTCCATTTACTTGTTTCACCATCAACTCTGAGTCTGCAAAAATCTTGAGTTTTTTTCCGCCCAAGCTTTTTGCTTTTTCAAGCGCTAACACCAAGGCGCGGTACTCGGCTTGGTTATTGGTGGTCTCGCCCAAATATTCGCTGACGGTTCCAAGTGTCTCTCCTTCAGCGTCGAATAAAATTGCGCCGGCTGCTGCTGGACCAGGATTCCCTCTTGCGGCTCCGTCTGTGTATATAGTGAGTTCCATGTGTGTTTCTCATTGTCATCACGAGGAGCGTAGCGACGTGGCCTGCCTGCCGGTCAGGCAAGGTGATCTCCATTTTTGAATTGTCAGAGGAGATTGCCGCAGTCGCTACGCTCCTTCGCAAGGACACAGAATTGCCAAAACTATTGTATCTTAATCAACATCAAGCAAACCAAACGTGGCCAAGATCTTTCGCTCTTCGTTTGGAGAAAGACAAGAAATCATTTCTTTTGTTTGGGGATTTAAAGAACGATTTCCAGAAAGATTGAATTTTTTCTCTTCGCTTCGCGACTCGCGCACAAGCATACCACCTACATCGCGCAGCACAGCTTTAATTTGCACAGGAGTCATTTCACCATTCAACTCTTTGCACGTGTGATCGAAGTTTTCGTAGTCGGCCATATACAACAGCAGTTCTCCCACTGTTCCTTTTGGCATTCCGACAAAACTCATAATGTGCTCCTTTTGTTATTGTTTCACTTCATTTTTCAGCGACGTGAAGTGTATCATAAATCAAGCGCTGGCATGAAGGACAATGTAAAAATTTTTCAGCCTTTGCAAGTTGCAGTTTTACTTGCGGCGGCAAACTCAAGCGGCATCCACCGCACACGCCTTTGCTCACTGCACACAAGGCTTCCGGATATCGCTTCCGAATGAATTCGTATTGTTGATACAGCTCTTGAGAAATCGAAGGAAAAACTTTGTTGCGTGATTCCAGCAGTGCGCGCTGTTCTTGTTCGCAAACAGCTTGTTGATCTGCAAGTGTTGCCTCAAACTGACTAAACTCGCTTTCCTTATCGTGAAACTGAGTTTGAAGTTGCGTGGTTTTTTCAGAAATCTGCTCTAAATTTTCCATTTGCTCCAAAAGCTGCTCTTCCACAGTATTTATAGCCTGTTTGGCCTCGAAGATTTCCTTCTCCATGGCCTCGTAGCCCTTGAAGCTGGAGATTTGCAGCATTTTTTGTTCTTTTTCCTTCAGGCTGGCTTGCAAAGTTTCTAGCTGGGATTCGCGAAATTCCTTCAGGCGCTTGGTCTCGGCCAGCAAAGCCTGATGCTGTGCCACTATGGCGGCGAAGGCATCGAATACCTGCTTTTTTTCCGTATGTTGCTGTGGGAAAAGTGCCAGCTGTTTTTGGAGGGAATGAAGCTTGAGGTCAATCTGCTGAAGCTGAAAAAGCTGAGAGAGCTCCGCTAAAAAGGCTGGATTTGTCATAGGCGTGAGGGTGTAATTGCAGCAGCCTCAGACTGCAATGCTTTTTTGAGCTTCGGCTCTCGTGCTAGAAAAACAGAGTTGCATTTAAAATCCCGAAAAAGTAGGAAGCTGACTCTGCGTTTCGCCCACCCACCGCACACTTTGACTCTCCCGTGGGCCCTTAGCTCAGTTGGTTAGAGCAGTCGACTCATAATCGACTGGTCGCTGGTTCAAGTCCAGCAGGGCCCACGGGGGAGTTGGTGTTTTAAAGCGTTTTTCTTGGTTTCGAGTGAGGAGTTGAGATGCGTTTTTGGGAATGTGTAACAAAATGTGTAACCACCACTTAAAAAGGTCGGGAAAGGTTCGTTTGCATCGACGCACAGTAAAAAAAGGTGCTTCTTTCTTTCACTTTTTTTACTCCATTTTTTAATTGCTTATCCTCATGAAGAAGTTAATTTCCCCTCGTATGAAGAACCCAAACCTCAAAAACCTTCAAACTATTCCCGGCGTGGGGAAAAGTATTGCTCGGGATTTGTGGGATATTGGCATTCGTGAAGTTGCCGATCTTAAAGGCAAAGACCCGCAAAAGCTGTATGAGCAGTCGAATGCTGTTGCCGGCACTGTTCAAGATCGTTGTTTGCTCTACGTTTTCAGGTGCGCTGTTTACTTCGCAGAACATAAACACCACGATGCTGAAAAGTTGAAGTGGTGGAATTGGAAGGATGAGCACTAAAAGCTGCTTGTTTATTAGAAAATTACCTTTTAAAATCAAGGCACTATTCGCAGCAACGATCAAAACACCCCATCCCCACCTTTTTCTAGCAACAAACTTAAAGAGATGACGATAACTTCTCTGCTATACGATATTTTCCAGGAGTATTTATGAGTACAAATAAAGTATGTTCCAACAATAAGGAAGCGGTGTTTGCTTACGAACTATCATTCGGACGCATTCTGCCGTCTCTCATTACGTTCAAAAAAGCTTCGCTTGCCAAAGGTGCTGAACAAGAAGTTATTTCCGAAGATGACGCCCTTCGCTTCATGAAGGAAAACTGCGGTTACGCAGCGTTCCCTGCGGGAAAACCCATCGCAAATTTTGTGGAATTAAATGAAAAATTGGAAAGAGCCCGCAATGCCTCACAAAAGCCTTTCGATTATCAAGCAACTATTATTATGAGTGAAATTGATCAATTTAAATCTGTAGCAGAAATGATGCAGATTCCCATTGATAAAAGTGCCATTGCACAACTTCAAACTCAATTGATTAGAGATTATCATCAACTTATGATGAACAAATCATCCTCCTATTAAAACAATCTTTAAACTCACTCTTGCCGAAAAAAAATTCAGTCGGAATATATGTTCTTCACAATTGCGCAGATATGGTCCATTTCACTGCATACTGGATAAGGGCATGCGCATGTTGTAAGTGAAGTTTTTCTTTTATGTGAGCGTTATGTGATTCAACCGTTTTTATACTGACATGCAATTGATCAACAATCTGATGATTGGTGTATCCTTGCCCAATGAGGTATAAAATTTCTAGTTCACGATCACTGAGTATTTCGGTTGAAGGAAAACTGAAAACACCAGCTCTTCCCACTAAGCCTTCTATAATTTCGTCTTTATATTTATTGGTGATATAGGTTCTGCCATTCACAATATGCTTGATGGCGGAAATGAGATCGCTGCAATTTTCTTGTTTGGTAATGTAACCCTTTGCACCATGCCGCAGAACACGTTCAACATGAGAAGCATCGTGACAAGTGGAAGTCATAAGGATGAGCAAGTTCTCATTTTCAGCAAGCAATTTTTTACACAACTCAATTCCACTTAACCCAGGCAGAAAAATATCAATCACAACAAAGTCTGGTTTTATTTTCGCTATAGAACTTAATGCATTTTCCGCATTTATTGCAGCACCAGAATAAACCATATTTTGTTCTTGGTGGATCAGCTGCGCAAACCCAAAGCTAACAATGGGTTGCGGATCAACAATGAAAACTTTCGTTTTTTCTTTTGGAAGCATCTGCAATGAATTCATAACTCATCCAATCTCCCCCAGGTTTTCATAACATTTTGAAGATCCTAGAGTGGGAAGAAATCACAGCCTCATTCATTTCGTCAACGTCTAAAAAGTTTTTTTTTGTATACAACAAAGAGCCTTCTTCCTTTTTGTTCTTGTTGCTCACTAAAAAATTTTCTTCACCATAAGGTTTTACTTGAAGTAAAAAAAAGAAAGCCCACGAGATTTTACTCTCATGGGCCATCTTGTTGTTACATGCATTGAAGCTTCCGGCTTGCTATTCGAGAACTGTAGTTGGTTCTGAAGAACTTGCCTGCAATGCTGTGTCATCCGTTACATCATTAGAATTCCAAATATAACCTGTGGTGTAATTTCCATCTGGAGTTCCTTCACTTGCTGCTGATTCATGAAGCATATAAATGGCTTCATTTGGAGCAAGCGTAAAGGATGAATTAAAGGTGATCACCTGTAATCCTTGAGTATCCGTTGTAAGCGTATAATCAACTCCTTCAGTGAGAAGTGCAGCACTGGCATTGCTGGAATCTGAAACAATGAGACCGGTGACTGTATTTTGAACGGGCGCTGTATCGCGATAGAGCTGTGTTGATGATTGAACAAAATATCCAGCTGTACCAATAGCGTCGCTAGGATCATCAAGACCAAAACTGTAGGTGATTAGGTTTTGATGCGCGCTGCTATTAGAACGAGATTCGTTATAGAGCACGGCACTATAGGTAGTGGATTCACCAAGACGAAGTGGATCAACACTGTCTACCAATTGTGTTTGCAAAGCAACAAAGGATGGAACAGTTATACAAGCTTGCGCTTCGCCACTGCCCGCATCACTGCTGTTGAATTTGCCGATATCACAATACTGTCCAGGTGAAGATGCGTCTGGAACACGACTCACAATCAATGCTGTTACTGAATCTCCAGGATTGAGATCAATACTTGTAAAGCCTACTGTTTGAGTTGTTGGTGAAAAGACACCAGCTTCTCCATTACGATCAGCACTTACAAGTTCAACATAGATAGTGTTGTCGGGTTGAGGTCCCAAACCAATTCTATCTTCAAGAAGAACATCGTGCGCAATTCCAGCACCAACGTTTGTAAGCGTAATCGTTGATGAATAATTTCTTCCTGGATTTACAATAGTAAGATTATTTTCTTTTACTATTCTGAGATGTGGAGTTCTTACATCAAGACATGCTTGAGATTCGCCGGTGATTTCGGTTTGATCATCTGGTCCATCAACATAAATGAATCTGGCCAAATCACAGTAAACATCATCTTGGTGCGCCACAACTTTGAAGAGATAGGTAACAGAATCACCAGATAGGAGCGTAAAGAAATCGCCATCATTTCGTTCATCGTCCCAACCTTCAAAACTTCCATCTTCACTCGCATCCTGATTTACACCATCAGTTGCATCTGGAAGCTGGGTGATTTCATATTGAGTTAAATCTACATCCGAAACAAGTCTGTCTGTAACACGCACACGGTGCGCAGTTCCGGTGCCATCATTGATCAAGCGAACTCTTAACATTGCTTCAGTGTTTGCCGTTACAATGAGGTGATCTCCAAGTGTTTGACCTTCAGCGTCTACAAAGTCTTTAAGAATTGTAACGTTTGGTTCAACCACTTCGAAACAGGCTTGGTCAGAAATGGAAACATTACTCAACTCATCTTCTTCATCGGTAAAGGAAATAACTTTTGCCTCATTGCAATAAGCACCTGTTGCTGATGCTGATGCGGTAAAGACAAAGTCAAAATGTTCTCCCGGTGCTAAATCAATTCCGGTAGTATCAAATCCACTATCGCCCACTGGAGCTGTTCCTCCTGGAGCGGAAAGTGAGTAAACATCATCATTTCCTGATGCGAGTCTATCTTCAAGCGTAATGTTATGAGCAACTCCAAGTCCGCTATTACTAATACGAACAGTGAACGTAACATCTTCATCAGGTCTTACTTCGCCATCTACTTCTACTGTTTTTTCTACTTCAATTTTTGGTTTTGGAATAAACTTTTTATACAATACAGTTTTTCCAATTTCAGTTCCATTTACGAAACCAATCACCGCAACTCTGGCTTCTGCTCTCACATCCAATGAAAAGAGAGTAACCCAAGCCAAACCATCAAGATCGGGTGAGAGGATTCCAGTTAAATTAAAAAATGGAAAAGATGATGCGCCTTCAACCGCAAGAGGAAAACGCACTGTATTTCTTATGGAGCCATTGGCCGTGTACGTAGCTGCTTGGTTATTATCTACACAACCCATTTCAGCTGCAGGGCCCTGTCCACAAGCATTTCCGCCGCCACCTGTAGCACCAAAGCCAATACGTCCTTTGGCTGATGAGCGCTCGCGATAACCTTTGTTATAACTAGCACTTTCTTCAATTTGCCATCTTACATTTGCTCCGATGATTGGAAATACATTTCCCGTGTCATCTTTGTAGCCAATAAAAGCAGCCGCAAGATTTTGTGTGAAGCTAGGAGCTGACTCGCGTTGTTCTTCCTCAAGAGGAGGAGTGGTGTGAGCAGGCAATGCAGTTAAAAGGGTAGGATCAATTCCGCCCTCTTGATCTCTAAGCCAGGCATAAAAAACAAAATGCTCATCGGTCATATCTTCTTCTCTAATTTGAACAAGCTGTCCATCGGCACCTCTGTAAGATGCAACAGGAGGCGCTCTGCTGTCTGACAACATTTCGTATTCAAACACTCCCACTTCAACCATACCTTCTTCAAGATTAACAATAAGCGGATTAGAAGTGGTAAGGTTCCAACCATTTACTTGTGAAACTGCAACCATGTAGGTTCCAGGATTCAAATCAAGCAGCAAAGGTTCTGAAGCATTTACTTCACGGTTTTCATTGAAATCATCTGGCCCTGAAATAATTGCTGTGGTTGTATCTGGGCCTATCACCCCTAATACCAACACTCCCATACCAGGTTGTGGCGTTATATTGGCAGGAAGAATAAATTGCGAACTTCCTCTCGCCCCATCTCCTGTTGCAGATGCGTTTTCAGCGGATGGTGTTTTATTTCCACCGCAACTTACAAGTAATGCTACTGAAAAAAACAAAGCTGATACTTTAAAATATTTTATAATGTTCCGGATCATCATATGTACTCCCTTCTTGTAGTGAACTTTCTTCCACAACCTTCTTAGATACCAACTTTTTTCTCATACCTACCTCCTTAGTCTTTGGTGTTCTCTCCTTTTAAAAACTTCTTGAAGAGAACAATAATTGAAAAGAACTACACCAGGCGGCGAGTTTGAATATTTTTGGAAAAATTTCTATAGGGGAAAGTATGATTTTGGAGTAATGAATTTTACGAGAGCGATTGTATACTGAAAACTTATGCTCCGTGAAAGACAGAGTTGACAAGCCTTGCAGCTCGTTATCCACTCTCTCAAGCATTACAGAATACTTACAAGCGCAAAGGAACACTATGAATCTGCCTCAACAAAACAACTTGTGGTATACATTTTCTAGGGCGTGTTAACACTAATTGACAAAGAAGAGATAAAGTGAGATGTGGGAGGGATGGAACTTACAAAAG
>PCXC01000028.1:0-4788 GCA_002796345.1 Deltaproteobacteria bacterium CG11_big_fil_rev_8_21_14_0_20_42_23
CTTTTTTCAACAACACCAAACCGTAAACCACTCTCATTACTCACTTCGATGTGCTCATGGAGGGTTTTTCAGGGGGGACTATATTACTCCACAAGAAGTAGAAAAACTTCGGGCTCAACTTGTCCATAAAGATGTTCCTTATGAATGCCAAGTACCAACAAAATATACAGGTCAAGATGTTTATTATTCACTTGAGACAGGTGAAGCCGAGAGCATGAGTCACAAAGACCTTATTCAAACAGCTTATGCTAAGGCAAAGGATAGCATCCACCTTTTAAAATTTAATGTAAAAGATGTTCGAAAGATGACTAAAGGAGAAACAATAGCTGTCGGCCCATTTGTAGAGGAGAAGACTCCACACAAGTCTGTTTCGAGACTGGAAACAGATAGCACCTTCACTCTTGATGATATCATTATTCGTGTCAAAATTAAGACCATGATTATACAGGAAAGATCGAATAATAAAACGATGTCATCATCGAATGATACAATTTTTTTTACTGCTACTAAAAAGGGAAAACCATATAAAACAAGTAAGCAACTGCAGCAGGCATTGTTGAAAAAAATCCCAAGGGAGTATTCCGATATTAGGACTTCAGAGGAAATCTATGATTATATCGGCCCATATAGAGAAGTCTCACTATTTGAAGATAAAACCTATCCACGCCTTCAGATGTTTTGGAGAAATGAAGGGGATAAAGGAGAGCTTTCTCTGCAGAAATCAGAAACAGAACTTGTTCGAAGTCGTTACGTAATAGACAGACTGAAAGAAGAATTGCAGAGCTTAAAAGCAGAATTTGCCCAAGGGCGTTCTGAAATGGAGAAAGTGAAGAGAAAATTGCTGGAATCAGAAGTGGAACTTACTCGAAGTCGTTACGTAATAGACAGACTGAAAGAAGAATTGCAGAGATCAAGGAGAGCCATAACGCTCCCACCACGCAAGTTTGATTCAAGTTGGTCAATAAATTAGGTTAATTAGTTATGAAAGCTAAGCTGAACGATACAATTTTTTTCAAAACAAAAAAAAGGAGACATTATGATATCACCTCTTTCGGGTTCAGGATTACTCTCAAGTTCTATGGCGTTAGCGAGAATGCCTCAACTTCAACCAGCTCATCATCCCATAATTTCCATGTCTAAGGGGGGTGTTGGGATAGTTGCGCAAGGTGCTTCAGCATATGCTCTTGTAAAAATGGATGCCTATCCGAAAGCTTTGGATGCTTTTTCAGGTGGCAGAGCTGGTCTCTTAGAGTGGGTGGGAACGAGTGATTATTTACTTTCATTGCCTCTTTCACTTGCAGGATTGGCAGCTGCTTATTTTGCTTTAGATGGCTTTACTTTGATGATGTCACATGTTATGGCTAGACTAGGAAGGCAAGAAAAGATTGGGCAAGAAATTTATTTTCGAAACGGTGGTTTTACATCAAATGCTACAGTGTTAAATCGATTTTTTGGAGAATCTGTATATCCCGTGGAAAGAGCTGCAGAGCTTGCAAACAGGCGCTCAGATCTTGTCTTTGTGAATGGCATTAAAGTGGTAGAAAGTTCACAGAATGAAGATACAGTGTGGGTTTCAAATGGTTCTGGTGCTATTCCGATAGTAAAACGTAGTAACATGATTAATGGCGTGTTTGATGGTCGAAGCGTACGTCTTGTACTTCCCGAAAGTATAAGTGTGGAATTTGATGAAACACCTAATACTCATTCTGGGCCTGAAGTGGGTAGTTCAGTGTATGTCTTTGGAAAAGCAACTGGTAATTATGGCGTACAAGTTCATCAGATGGGGTTAGCAATAAGAGAATGATTTAAATTAACTCCTTAGAATCACCTATCCAAAACGCCTCCGCACAATTGCTGGGGCGTTTTTTTATGCCTCTTGCTTCTTTCTGCAAATTTCGCTAGCCCTCATTATGACGGATAATCCGTAAAGTGAGGTGCTTATGACTACGTCAGTATCAGGGGCAAATCAGCTTGCGAAGATTTTTTCAGATGGAGAAGTAACCAAGGACGAAATGCCTGCATTGCTTCGCGTGTTGTGGCAGCAGCGGGCTGAAGATGAGGAGACGAGAACATCAGAGCCGTTTAAGTACGCGACGCATTTTGATGAAAGCAGTGTTCTCATACAAAAAACAAACAAGCTTTTGCAACCGGCCAGCCGCAACAAACTCAAACAAATTACTTTTTTTGCTACTGAAGCTCCGCATTCTTCATCGTCAGAAATTCCGGTGAAGACAATTGCAAGTATCGACTTTACTTATGTTTCCCAAGATCACCCCGATACAGCTTGTTCGGTGCAGACTAATATGAGCGTTTTCTTAGATGCAACAGGCAAAGAGTTGAGCAAGGAAGAGGAAGTAATTGTAATACGCGGTGCTCAAAAATGTTGGGGCAATATATAAAAAAATCATCTCCCAAAAGCTGTTTTCATCATCTTGAAGATATCAGTGTTGTCCATGAGAGCAGGAAAATTATTTTTGATGTCCGAAGTTTTTCCATAAGCAAAAACATCAACTGGAATATGCGTATGATTTCCAGTGGCCCATACAGAAAACGACTGCTCTGAAATGTAGTGTGCAAGCTTGTTTCCCACGTATTCAATTTCATCGGAACTTGAAAAAGGATTGGGATCATAATGTCCCGGCATTGGTTCATGAGCCTCTGATATAGTTAGTACGTCTTTTGCTTCTTCTTCAGAAAGAGTGTAAGCGCTGTTTGCTCTTATATTTTTCATGAGCAAATGCACTGCGGTTTTAAAATGTGTTTCCCACTCAGATGCATTTGCTTTGTCCGTTGATGAAAGCAGTTCAAGGGATGGATTGAGAATGGTATCAAAAGAACCAGTTTGCTGTTCAAAGAGGCGAAAAATATGTTGTGTTGGATTGTTGTAGCGCGCTTCATACATTTCATTTGAAGCCAGACGAACAGGTTTTGCTGCATGTTTATGATGCTGGTAGCTCATCGAAAAACCGCCAGTTTCATGATCGGCTGTTACCAGCAAAAGAGTATCTGGATGTTCATCTGCAAACTTCATTGCAACGGCAATAGCTTTGTCAAAATCAAGTGTCTCTTTCAGTTGTGTTGCAGCATCGTTACGGTGACCAGCAAAATCAATTTCACCACCTTCAATCATTATAAAAAATCCATTTTCATTTTGTGATAAATGCTTCAATGCCACTTCAGTCATTTCCGTCAAGCTTGGCAGAGCCGCAATCTGCTGGCGTTCTTGAATAAGAGGAAGATGTGTGTTTGCAAAAGTTCCCAAAATTTTTGATCCAAGTGGTAAAGCGTTAAGTTGATGTTTTGTACAGACAAAAGTGTATCCATTGTCCTTGGCTTGTGAAAGGAGACTAAGATAGTCCTTACGCTTACTTTTTCCTTCAAGAAGTGGATTTCTTTTTTCGCTTTTGCACTCGGGAATGCCTGAGAAGCTTTCACCCTGCGGTAAAAACTGTCTAGCTCCTCCACCAAGAAAAATATCTACAGCAGCTTCGTTTACGTATTGTTTTGCAATTTCATTTTCATTTTCACGGGAAACATTTGCTGAAGCAAAACTTGCAGGTGTTGCATGTGTAATTCTGGTGGTGCTCACAAGCCCAGTTGATTTTCCCATTTGCTTTGCGATACGCAAAATGGAAGTGCACGGTTTCCCATTTATATCTTTTCCAACCATGTCATTGTTTGTTTTTATCCCACATGCAAGAGCGGTAGCAGCAGCGGCAGAATCAGTAACAACACTGTCTGCGCTGTTTGTGCTTGCAACAGCGTGAAGACTTTTTTCATATAATTTTTCAAGGCTTAATTTTTCTTTGTCCGATTTCATCGCTTGACGATACATGATAGCTTGCGAAACTTGTTGAGGGCCCATGCCATCACCAATCATGAGGATAATGTTTTTTGTTTTTGCATGTGCTTGCGTTGATACAAGTAAAGCAAGCAAAAGACTAATCGTTGAAAATTGTTTTTTCATTTTGTTTCCTTATGAGATAGATGCACTTTCTTGAAGTGTTTGTATTTGAGGTTTCGTTTTAGATTTGAATGGGTTTCGGAGAACAAGATTGATCACTGGGCTTGCAACTGTAGCATACGCATCTCGAAGAGCTTGGTAAGATCTCCAACTTTTATATTTATAGAAAAGGAATTTTCCTAAGACCATTGCTCCCATTCCACTTGCTCCGATAAGCATTCCAAATGGACGGGTAATAGGTGAAGCGCTTAAAGCTGCGCCAGATGCGATGATGGCAGAAGTGGCGGCGCCAACGGAATAGTAATACACATTGTCAGCGCTGGATTCGTCTCCATTTAAAAAATCACCAGCAGCTTTTCGAAGTTCACGAACGTCGCCCAGAAAAGCAAGCCCCGGTCCAATAACAGTAGTGGTTAATACCGCAGCGGTGAGTAAATCGGGAATGGTATGGGCTCCGCTTAGAATGTTGAAGACATCGATGTTTGCCGCTTCACTTGCCCCAGCCTCAGCAGCTTTAGCTACCATTTCAGAATTGCTTACATCCGGCAGCAATGCTTTTGCTGCGTAGTATAATGCAGCTACTGAAAGCGCCATTTTTCCTGGAGCTTCAAAAGCACGAACAAGAGATGCCGTGCTTTCAGCACCAATTCTGCCTTTGCGGGAAGTAGGTGTTTCAAGTTTATTGAGATGGAAAGTGATTTCATCACTACTTGGAATGTTTGCAGCATCAGTAATTTTTGCTTTGGCTGTTTTACTCTCTTCCAAAACGGGAAGAGAAGTTTCGCCAGTAAGTTCCAACTCAAGCTGCATCAGTCTTTGAATTC
>PCXC01000028.1:4800-24742 GCA_002796345.1 Deltaproteobacteria bacterium CG11_big_fil_rev_8_21_14_0_20_42_23
GCGCCGTAAGTTCTTTTCTTAAGTTTACTACACCTTCGCCGGAAGGTGTTGCTGTATCAACAGTACGCGAGTCACGATTCCAAAAACTTTTGAGAAAAGAACGAGCTCTTCCAAACCAGTTTTGTTTTTCAGCAGCATCCACTTCATTTTTATGTGCGGTTACTGCAACCACCATTTGATCTACCGCATCCGTTTTTATGGCAGCAAGCATGTCTTTGATTTCTGCTCTTACACCTTCAGAACTTTTTTCATGTGCAGAAATTTTTTCAGCAAGGTTTTTTGCAGTTCGCTCGGGAGAAAGAAGTGGGTTCAGCATTTGCTGGCGAGCATAAGTGTGATTGCCTTCGCCAAGAGCTTTCACAGCAGAAACCATTTGTGCTGAAAGTCCAAGTAAGTTTGTGAAATGCCCGCCAACGAGCATCGCGGCTCCAAACTTCCATCCCAAGCCAAATCCTAAAGTAGCACTTACGGAAGCCCAGCTTGCGAGGTTGAATCCTTTTTCGGCAAGAAAGCCGTATACACGAAGGCGTTCTGCTTTTAATTTTGCAAGTGTGTTGCGCTGGCTTACAGCATCATGATTGCTTGAGCTTTCTGCAGTTTTTATGCTGCGGCTCAAACCTCTCAGATTCAAACAATAAAAAAATGATTTGATAGCATTGTTCCCACCTCCAACAGCTCCACCTATGTCAATAAGACGTGCGGCTTGATCGGGAGAAAGGGTTGATGTCTGAAACGAAGCTGGAAGAAATGTTCCAGCAAGTCCAGATTCTGCATTCCACAATTGATGAGTTGTACCTGTTTGAGTTTCACCATTATTAAAGCGAGCTACGTTCGAGAGCCAATAGTTTACACCTTTAAGTCCATCGCCAAAAAGCCTGGCAATGGCATCGAGGCGAAGGGAATCTCTAAAGCCAACTGTTTCTTTCGTCACTTTTTCAACTGTAGTGTGAGGAAGCAAAATTCCTGAAGGTGAGGCGAGAGCGAGGCGAGGCGAAAGATTGCTTTGGTGCAATAGATCTGGATCAACCCACACCTTTCTCTTAAAGGGATCTGCAGGAATTCTCAAGTCAGCAGGCGAAGTATGGCCAAAAGAAAGCGTTGTGGTGCCTGCGTTTGCGAGGAGGTTTCCTGTAACTGGTGTTGTTGTTAATGTTGCGTTCACTATTTGCATGCGCACTCTATAGAGAGTGCTTGTGAAGAAATGATGGCTCTTTGGTGACGTTTTTGTAACTTTACACAAAGGAATGCCATAAAAAGGCCATTTTTAGGGCTTTTCCCGGGATATGCCCTTGGCCACAAATTGTTCTCGCAATTCTTTTCCACTTTGTTAAGAGCAGCTCACGGAGGATTTCTATGCCTGCTTTTAAGCAAGATCTGTTTATCGACTTCATGATTGAAAATAAGGTGTTGGGCTTTTACCAAAAAGCCATCACGCTTAAGTCTGGCCGTGCTTCGCGCTGGTATGTGAACTGGCGAGGGCCAACCTCCGATGTATTTCTCATCGATCAAGTAACAGATTTTATTCTCGCGTTTTGTGCCGACAAAAATTTAAAGCCCGATCTTTTTTATGGTGTGCCCGAAGGCGGAACCAAGTTGGGCTTGCTGGCAAGTTATAAATTGGCAAAGGCAAGTAAGCACTTTGCAAAAGGTTCTCACATTTTTTCTTTGGGGCGGGCAGTTGCTAAAGAGCACGGCGATCCTAAAGATCGCTATTTTATTGGAGAGCCAAAAGGAAAAGTGATTCTCCTCGAAGATGTTACTACGACGGGTTCTTCTCTGCTGCAAAGTATTGATAAACTTCAATCTGCGGGCTGCGAAATTATTGCCGCTTTGGCGCTGAGTAACAGAGCACAATTAAGAAATGATGGAAGTACGGTTGCCGAAAGTTTGCAGCAAAAAGGCGTTCCCTATTTTGCATTAAGTTCTGCACAAGATTTTTTACCGCGCGCAATTGATGCGTTGAATCCATCTGATGAAGTGATTGAAAGTATTCAAACGGAGTTTGACGAATACGGCGAAAAGGCATTGAAACTTTTTTGAAGAGACCTCTTGCATAACCGTAGCGAGCAGCCCAAGGATGAGGCGGGGCGGGGCCCCGAAACCGGAGCGTATATGGAAATACGTGAGGATTTTGGGGTGCCCCAACGAAGTTATTGGGTTGCGCAGCAGGTTATGCAAGAGGTCTAAGGAAAAAATATTATGATTTCTCAACACCATACACTTATTCCAGCTTGCGATGTTACTGAAAAAAAATATGAAGAACTCGTGAAAGCTACGGCCGATCTGCCTCAGATTGGAGCTTACAAATTGGGATTTGTGTTAGCACTTTCCATAGGGCTTCCAAAGGCAGTTGAAATTGCACGAAAGTATACCAAAAAACCATTGATCTACGATCATCAAAAAGCTGGCACCGATATTCCTGATACCGGAAAAAGTTTTATGAAAGTGTGCAAGCAAGCCGGAATTGATGCGGTGATTTTATTTCCACAGGCTGGCCCAAACACAGAACAGGCTTGGATTGAAGCAGCGCAAGAAGAAAACTTGGAAGTCATCGTAGGTGGATGCATGACACACAAGGGTTTCGTGTCATCGGAAAAAGGTTGGATTAGGGATGAGGCTGTTTTTGAAATCTACAAGCTTGCCGCAAAGTGTAAAGTGAAACACTATGTCGTTCCATCAACTCGTTTAGAACTCTGCAAACAAATTCACGAACTTTTAAAAAAAGAGGGCGTTGACCCTGTCTTTTATTCTCCCGGCCTCGTTTCGCAAGGAGCTGACATTGCAAACGTGTTGCACACTCTCAAAACCGATTGGCATCCTATTGTTGGCCGAGCACTTTACGAAGCCAGCAATATGAGAGCTGAAGCAGAAAAGCTGATCACACAACTTAAACAAGCAGAGGCGCAACTATGATGCACAGTAAAACAGGAAGTATGCTTTCAGTTCAAGATCGTGACATTGAAGTCATTTATTCGGCTGAAGAAATTCAAGATCGCATCAAGCAGCTTGTGGAAGATATTCGCAAAGAATATGGCGCTCAAGAATTGGTGGTCATCGGAGTTTTAAAAGGCTCCTTCATTTTCATGGCAGATCTTGTCCGTCATTTGAAGCTGCCCGTAAGCTGTGATTTTTTGCGGGTTGCAAGCTATGAAGGTGACAAAAGCACAGGGCACGTGCGCATGGATTTTGACATGACGCAGCCCATTGATGGCAAGCATGTGTTGCTGGTGGAAGACATTGTGGATACGGGAACAACGCTTCGTTATTTGTTGCAGCATCTTCACGCTAAAAATCCCGCATCGCTCAAAGTGGCAACCTTACTCTACAAAGAAACTGGAAGCGGGATGAAAGACTATGTAGATTACGTCGCCTTCAACTGCCCCGACCGATATGTAATCGGCTACGGCTTAGATTCCGAAGGCCTCTTCCGAGACCTTCCATTTGTAGGCGCGTTTACGGATTTTTAAATCTCATCAGCTTCTTTCGTTTCAAAGAAGGGTAGCCATTTTTCGCTTTCGGGTTCTGGGCCTGCAATGGAAATCATAACAAGCAAGAACGTAGAAAAAAGTGCTGCGGGAATAATAACGTACTCGCCAAGTTCGCCCGGTAAAATACCCAGTTGCTTGTGAGCGAAAGCTTGAACGTTGTGAATGCCAAAAAGATATTTTGTTCCGATGGTTCCTGCAATTCCACCCAAAATAGAAATAACACCGCCAGCCGTTGTTGCTCGTTTCCAAAAAAATGCAGCAAGTAGTGCTGGCGTCAAAGCCGCGCCCATCATGGTGTAGGCGGAGAGGAACATTTCGAGAATGTTTTTGTATTGCGTCAGCAAAAAGTAAGCAAGTCCACCCACGAACACAATGCTCAAGCGATTTACAAACACGATTTGCCATGGCTTCATTTTTTTTGCGACGAAACGTTTGATGATATCGTGGGTTAGGTTAGTAGCTGGCGCCAAAAGAAAAGAGTTGGCTGTGGAAAAAATTATGGCCATCGCAGCTGTGAGCAGCAAAACCCCAGCCCATGTGGGTAAGCCGAAACGGGCGATGTCGAGGATGACACGGTCGCTTTGTCCAAGTTGTTCGAGGAGAGGAAATTTTATTTTTCCTAAAAGCGCCAGAGTAGCAATAGCAATATCAATAACGACAACTCCCAAAAACCACCAAAAAATGGAACGCGAAGCAGTGTGCTCATGTTGTGCTGAAGAAAACTTTTGATACATCGAAGGTTCGCCAAGCAGCAAAAGAAAAACAGGAAAAAAAACTGCAATTCCCCAAATGACATTTCGCCCGCCAAAAAGAGTGAAGTGCGTTTTGGGAAGTTGAGATTTCATTTGTGCAAAACCGCCCACTTCTTGCATCAGCAAAAAGATGGCCGCAAAGAGACCCAGCAAAATGAGAATGCCATTCACAATATCTATAGAGAGCAAAGATTTCATTCCTGCCAAGCTTGTGAGAAGTACCACAGACACTGCCATAATGATAAGGCCTTGTTCATGTGGAATGCGCGCCACAAGTTCTAAAACATAAGCGCCGCCCTTAAACTGATATCCCACAATGGTTCCCGCGCCGATGATAAGGGCAATGGAACCCAACAAGCGAGCGAAGCTATTGTAGCGGCGCTCCAAAATATCAGGAAGGGTAATGCCAGAGAGATGACGAACCTTTGGAGCAATTTTCAGGCAAAACAAAATGGCAATCCAAGCTCCAACGGACAACCACAATTCGGAATACCCTTGGCGGTAAGCAAGCCCAGCCCCGCCCAACAAAGAGCCAGAACCTATCCACGTGGCGATGAGGCTGAACACTAGCACGGAAGAGGTAACGGTTCTTCCCCCCAGCATAAAGTCTTTATCGCCGCGAGTGTAAAACGCCCTCATAATGCAGATAAGCGCTAGCAACCCCAAATACAAAAAAACCGCCCAAGCATAAACCGAATAAGCCCCAAGTTCCATTTCGCCCCCGATAGTGAAATTGAGTGAGAGCCATAACTTTTTTGTGCAGAGAGTGCAATGGAGTTAAGTGGGAAGGAAAGGGTTTGAAAAAAGAAGAGATGGAAAAACCAAAATATTGGCCCCATATTTTGGGACCGATATTACTAGACTTCTTGGAGTGTTCATGATAGTTTCCGAGCATGAATCAAGTAAAATCCTTCAAATATGATGTTCTGATAGGGCCTGAAGATTTGTGTAATCGTGAAGAAGAAAGAAAATCCTTTCTAAGCGCTGCAAAAAAAGGGAAGCGAGTGGTTTTATTCGCCCCTAGGCGATATGGGAAAACTTCGTTGATACGCAATATTGTAGGACTAGATTTTCAAAAGGGAAGTCGTAAGCATTTCCTTCTCAATTTTGACTTGATGGATGTTCGAAGTATGGAAAGCATAGAGGAAAGGCTTCACACTGGTTTGACCCATGCTCTCTCTTCACATTTTTCTCCCAAAAAAATCCTTGCCGAAATTATTGGCTATTTAAAAGGATTTACAGTTCAAATCGATCAAAACCCAAATACAGGTCAACCATCAGTGCAACTGACTTCCAAGAAAAAAGAAGCCAAAAAGAATATTTATGATTACTTTGACTCAATAAAACAGCTCTCCAAAAAATATAAACTTATGATTGTTTTGGATGAATTCCATGACATTGCTTTTGTTGAAGGTGCAGAAGCTTTATTTCGTATATTTCTTCAAGAGCTTCAAGATACTGCTATCTTTATTTTGGGTTCAAAGAGACATCTTTTAAAAGTCATGTTTCAAGATTCCAATGCTCCTCTTTTTCATTATGGTGATGAGGCTCATCTTTACCCCATTTCCGTCGAGCACTGGCTCCCATATTTTCAAGAACGATTACATCCTGCTAAACTTAAAATCGAAGAAGCAGCCTTATCTTATTTGGTTAAAAAAATGTACGACGTTCCAAATGCTATTTGTGAAGTAGGAGAGTGGCTTCGTGAAAATGTTCCCCAAAAAACAATAATTACAAAAACAGTTGTGGAACAACAACTTTCCGATTTGATTCAGCGAAAGCAAAGTTTTGCATATTTGTTGCAAGCCTATAGTGAAAAGGAAAAAACAGTTTTAAAAATGATTTCTTTTTTTGAGTTCGTGAAGGAACCAAGTTCAGATAATTTTCTAAAAACCGTTCGTCTTCCCAAAAGTACAACTTCTCATATCATTAAAAAACTTCTGGACGTAGGTGCTATAGAATTTGAAATAGAAAAAGGATACCGTGTGTCGGATCCTCTTCTTGGGTATTACTTATTGGATGCATAGCCCCATTTTTTCGTTTTTTCATCAAGGAAAAGAAAGTTTTTACTCTTTCCTGAAAAGAACCCAAAAATTGCAAAAAGGAACCTTAAAGCTAAGTTCTGCTTTAACTTTTTTGCTTTCTACATCACCCGAATCGTTTGCAGAATTCCTTTTGCGGTAAACGTTTCGTGAACAGCGCTTGGTTCGTAGCCGCAGGATACCATGCAGTTTGCGCATTTTTCGTTATTGCCGGTTCCGTATTTATCCCATTCGGTGGTTTCTAAAAGTTCTTCAAAACTTTTTGCATAGCCTTCATCCAAAAGATAACAAGGGCGCTGCCAGCCGAAGATGGAATAAGAAGGGTTTCCCCATGGTGTGCATTTAAAGTCTACGTTGCCTTGCAAAAATTCCATGAACAATGGCGATTGGTTAAACTTCCACTTTTTCTTTTTATTATTGAAAATTTCTTTGAACAATTGCTTCGATTTTTGTCTGCGCAAGAAATGTGTTTGATCAGGCGCTTTTTCATAGCTGTAGCCTGGGCTCATGATCATGCCTTCAACTTTCAACTCGTCCATCGCATAATCAAAAAACTCGCGAACACGTTCTGGGTTGGCGCCATCAAAGAGAGTGGTATTTGTTGTTACTCGAAATCCACGTTTCACCGCTTCTTTAATGCCTTCGGTGGCTTGGTCAAACACGCCATCACGGCAAACGGCCATATCGTGTTCATCTTTCAAGCCATCTAGATGCACAGAAAAAGTAAGATATTTTGAAGGCGTGAAGAGATCCAATTTGCGTTTCAGCAAAATAGCATTGGTGCAAAGGTAAATATATTTTTTGCGCGCAATTAATCCTTCTACAATTTCTTTGATGTCGGGATGGATGAGAGGCTCGCCACCAGGAATGCTCACCATAGGGGCGCCGCATTCTTCAACGGCTTTGAAGCACTGCTCAGGGGTGAGGCGTTTATCCAACACTTCTTTCGGATACTGAATTTTTCCGCAACCCGCACATGCAAGGTTGCAGCGAAAAAGCGGCTCAAGCATAAGCACAAGAGGATAGCGTTTTTTACGTTTGATGTACTTTTGACTGAAAACGTATGATGCCACGCGAAGTTGCTGAGAAATGGGAACGCTCATGATGATTTCCTTTCGAGATCAAATAAAATACAGTGGACGCTTGTCTGATAAATAACGCTATTTGTCAACAAACTAGGTCTGCCAAGGCTTAAAAAGAAAGAAGCTTGTACTTCATTGAGATTATTGCCATAATACAAAACACTTTATGAAAGAAATGAAAGCAAAACATCCCAAAGATTCTCAAGTTGAAGTGACCTACATTGTACAACCTCCCGATATTAATTCGATTGGAACTATTTTTGGTGGTCGCGTAATGGCCTGGATTGACCTTGCTGCGGCGGCATGTGCAAATCGCCACACAAGACGAACCTGTGTCACAGCCTCAATGGATGCACTGCATTTTATTTCACCTGTTTTTTTGGGAGACATTGTTATTTTGAAGGCCTCTGTAAATTACGTGCACAAAACTTCACTGGAAATTGGTGTTCGTGTTGAAGCCGAAAATCCACTTACGGGCGACCTTCGTCACACATCATCTGCCTATCTTACCTTTGTGGCACTTGATGAACATGGAAAGCCCACAATTATTCCAGAGCTAAAACCGCAAAGCAAAGCCGAAAAAATAAGATATCAAGAAGCTCTTGGAAGACGAAAAGAAAAACTCAAATATAAAAAGCAAAGGCTTAAAAAGGTTCAAGGAAAAGCAAAACATGCAAAATAAAAGACGTAGCTCCAAAAATAAATCGAAGACTTTTTTCCGTTCAAAGAAAAAAGACACCTCTTCAAAACCATCATCACCACCTTCAGAAAATCAGCGGAAGAAAATGCTCAATAAAGAAAGTTGCGTTGGCACGCTTTCTCTTCATCGAAAAGGTTTTGGTTTTGTAGTGCTTGATGAAAAAGATCTTGAAGATGTTTTTATTCCAGCACCATATATTGGCGAAGCACTTCATCTTGATACGGTTGAGGTAAGCATTCTCAAAGGAAGAGGCGGAAAGTTTGAAGGCCGCATTCTAAAAATTCTTGCACGAAATGTGAAGAGGGTTGTTGGAAAACTAAAAAAAAGAGGAAACCAATTTTATGTGTTTCCTGAAGATGAGCGTTTGCTCTTTACGCTTCACATTCCTCAAGAAAAACTTGCTGAGGCAAAAGAAGGACAAGATGTTATCGCCAAAATTACAAGCTACGTGCGAAAAGAAAAAGCAGATCCATTCCCTGGCGAAGTCATAGATGTCCTTGGCAAGCGCGGTGAAATCCAAACTGAATTGCTTGCGGTTATTACAAAGCATCAACTTCCAGAATCATTCCCAGACGAAGTTTTGGAAGAAGCGCAAAAACTTGAGCTTGATACTGATATCGAACCAGACCGCAAAGACTTGCGCCATCTGTCTTTCGTGACTATCGATGGTGAAACAGCAAAAGACTTTGACGATGCTGTATTTGTAGAAAAAACCGAAGAAGGAAATTTTCGTTTGTGGGTTTCCATTGCCGATGTTTCGCATTTTGTAGAGCCAGATTCAGTTCTCGATCAAGAAGCTTTAGGTCGTGGAAGTTCCGTTTATTTTCCGGGTATCGTTCTTCCCATGTTGCCAGAAGTCTTGTCCAACGACTTGTGTAGTTTAAGGCCAAATGAAGATCGTTACACCATGACAGCGTGCATGGACATTAATCGTCATGGCGAAATTGTTTCCGAATCGTTTTCAAAAAGTATTATCAAAAGCAGACATCGCCTCACCTACACTAAAGTAAAACAGATCTTAGTGGACAAAGAAAAAAACTTACTTCGTGAATATGAAGATGTTGTTCCCATGCTCAAGCTTTTAAATGAATGCACTTCAGTTTTAAGAGACAAACGCAAAAAAAGAGGCTCCATCGATTTCGACTTACCCGAGCCTCAAATTGTTTTGGATCTTCAAGGCAGTATCGAAAATATCATTAAAGCAGAACGAAACATTGCTCATCTTCTTATTGAAGATTGCATGTTGGCGGCAAATGAAGCTGTAGCAAGGTTTCTCACGAAAGAAAAAGTGGGATGTGTTTACCGCGTGCATGACGAACCCAATACCAAAAAGATGCAAGAATTCCGTGAGCTCATGCACAATCTTGCCTATAAAATTCACATTCCAAATGACCTCAAGCCAAAAGATTTGGCGGCTGTGGTTCAATCGGTTTCCGGAAAGCCAGAAGAACGTTTGGTGAATCATCAGCTGCTTCGTTCCATGTCTAAGGCCATATACAGTCCAGAAAATTTAGGTCACTTTGGTCTTGCTTCACCTTGTTATTGCCACTTCACTTCGCCTATTCGAAGGTATCCCGATTTAGTGATTCATCGCCTCCTCAAGTTGGCTTTGGGGCAAAAAAAGAAAAAGCACAAAGGCCATGCAAAACGAGAAGGGCTTTACCCGCTTCAAGAAATCTCTGACCATTGCTCCAAAAGAGAGAGGGTTGCTTTGGAAGCAGAGCGTGAAATGCTGAAGGTGCATAGCGCACTCTTTATGAGCACGCGTGTGGGTGAAAGTTTCCATGGCGTGGTTTCGCATCTCACTTCTTTTGGCATCTTCGTAGAGCTTATCGATTACTTCGTAGAAGGCATGTTGGCGCTCGAAGAATTGCCCGGCGGCGGCTTTGCCTTCAATGACACGGGAATGCGCGTGAGCTCTCCAAAAAGTAAACTCGTTTTTTGCATTGGAGAACGTGTGCTCATTAAGGTTGACCGTGTAAATGTAGAGAAACGCGAGATCTTTTTCACCTTCGTTACCGAAGAGACGATATAGCTGAAGCTTTATCTGCACTTTCCTTTCAAACCCCCTGTTTTTTCGATGGTTTTGAACGTTTTGTTTTTTCTATTTTCTTGACTTACCCCCCTATGAATCATATCATTATGACGTTTTGGACGGGAGGGTGTTTCCATATGAACAATAAAAACTCGGTTGAAGTGTCCTTGATGGGACAAAAATTTGAGGTAAAAAGCGATTCAAACGAGCAGTATGTGGAACAAATAGCCGCCTATGTGAACAAGAGAATAGAACAAGTATTAAAAGGATCGAAGTCGGTTGCATCATTAAATGTGGCGCTCCTCGTGGCCATGAACATTACCGCAGAATTTTTTAAGTATAGAGATGAAAAAGATCGTAAAGTTTCACAAATTGAAAAAAAAGTACAAGACATGATCGAAATTATTGATGCCGTTGTTGAATAAATTTCCCCCTGGGGAGTGCGTGATTGGGACTTCATATTTCAGAACCGATGTTTTACAAATGGGTATTTTCCCTCACTGTGGTGTGCGAGCTCTTTCTCATTCGTGAGAAGAGATGCCTAAAGCAGTTGATATCCTTACCCACCTGAACTTTCGGGTTCAGAAATTTACCACCCACACGGCTTTTTCGGGGGGTTATTTTTAGAGCTTGAACTTTAGCGCCTGAGTCATTATGCATGTGCAAGTTGTTTGGTGTAAACGGAGATAAAGAAAAGCAGGAGATAGCCTTCCTGTTTTTTATTTTAGTTTAAAAAGTAAGTCTTTTATCCTCCTCGAAGAAGAAATCTAGGCGTTTTCTTCCCTCACTATCAACACAAGACATGCGTTCCCTGAGAAGAGCTTGGCCAGAGATGAACATGAAAGAAACGCTGCGCACAATCCTAGAAAAAGTAAAATCTCAGCTGGCTGCTATGACAGAAGGCGATTTTTTGTCTTTAAGTTCGCAGGTTCAAGAGAGGCTTTTACAAATTCCAGAGTTGAAAGTAGCTCAAAGCTTGGCGTTGTACCTCCAAGAAAATAATCGTCAAATTGGGATGGAGCATGTGTACAAACGATTGTTTATGCTGAGAAAGAAAATTTTCTTCCCGCATTACAATACAACACTTCAAAAACTAGAATATTTTCGAGTTCATAATCATCACGATTTTTCCTCTCTTTCTCAGGCCTTTGAAGAAGATGCTCATATCGACAAATTAAGAACGCTCAGTGATCTCGACATCATGATTGTTCCCGGCTTGCTCTTTGATGTGCAGGGAAGAAGAATTACGGTGGAAGAAGAGGATCGTTTTCAACATGCTTTAAAGCATTTTCAAGGAAGACGCATTGGATTGGCGTTAAGTTTTCAAGTGCTTCAAGATGTATCAGAATATTCACCACACGCGGCAAAAGGCCAAGTGGACTGGATTGTAACAGAATCAAAAATTATACGCTGTTCTTGAAACAACTGAGGAAAAGGAGATGTTTTCTTCTTTCCTCTTTACCATATAGGAGGCTGTGTGAATTTAGATCTTACCCTTTTAGCATACTCAAGTGCTACGGCAGTACTTGGGTTTTTACTTGGGTTTTTAATTCGTCGCAAGATGGGCCGAGAAATAGTTCAAGAGGCAGAAAAAAAATCAGCAGATCTTCTCCGAACAGCGGAGAATGAAGCAAAAACCATTAAAAAGGAAGCAGAGTTTGAAGCAAAAGACATTAAGCTCCAAGCCAAAGAGCATTTGGACAAAGAGCTGCAAGAAAAACAACGCGAGTGGCAGCAGGTTGAAAAGCGTCTGGTTTCTCGCGAAGAGAATTTGGAAAAACGTTTTGGAGCTCTAGAAGATCGAGAAGAAGAATTTAAAGCTGAAGTGAAATCAATTGGTCAAGAACGAGAAAAACTCAAATCTCTCACCGCAAATTATGAACAGAAAGTTGAAGAATCTAGAAAAGCCCTTGAAAAAGTAGCTGGCCTTACAAAAGAAGAAGCCAAGAAAGAACTTCAAGATTCACTCATGGAAGAAGTGAGACGTGATACCGCCAGAATGATTCAAGATGAAGAGAGCAGGGCGAAGGAGCAAGCTGACAACACGGCAAAGAAAATTGTCTCAGTTGCGATGGAACGACTTGCTTCAGATTATGTGCTTGAACGAACTATTTCAGTCGTTCAGCTTCCTGGCGACGACATGAAAGGTCGTATTATCGGCCGAGAAGGACGAAATATCAGAGCGCTTGAAGCGGCAACTGGCATCGATATTATTATTGATGACACACCTGAAGCCGTAATTCTCTCTGGCTTCAATCCCGTGCGAAGAGAAATTGCGCGTCTTACCCTTGAAGGCCTCATTGCAGACGGCAGAATTCATCCATCACGCATCGAAGAAATGGTAGAAAAAGCAACCAAAGATGTAGACAAAACCATCAAGCAGCACGGCGAAAAAGTTTGTCTCGACCTCAATCTTGCGCATGTACATCCAGAATTGGTTAAGCTTATTGGTGCACTTCGCTATCGCTACAGTTATGCGCAAAACATTCTTACACATTCTGTGGAGGTTGCTCATATTGCAGGAATGATGGCGGCAGAGCTTGGGCTCGATATTCAGAAAGCAAAACGCGCAGCTCTTATGCATGATATGGGAAAAGCGCTGACACACGAAATTGAAGGAAGCCACGCCATCATTGGAATGGAGTATGCCATTAAGTATGGTGAATCAGAAGATGTAGCACACGCCATTGGTGCGCATCATGAAGACATTCCGCAAGAAACTCCGCTTGATTTCATCGTGGATGCAGCCGATGCCCTTTCTGGTGCAAGGCCTGGCGCACGAAAAGAAGTGCTTGAAGCCTACGTAAAACGTATCGAAGATTTAGAGCGCATTTCCACTTCGTTTAAAGGAGTGAAGCAAGCTTATGCTATTCAAGCTGGCCGTGAAATTCGAGTGATGGTTGGACACGAAGATGTAAGTGATGCTGAAGCGCACATGATTTCAAGAGACATTGCAAAGAAAATTGAAGAAGAGATGACATATCCTGGTCAAATTAAAGTAACGGTTATTCGTGAAACAAGAGCAACAGAATATGCAAAATAGTTTCGCAACTTCAAGATCTCAGAAATTGTAAAAACGATGAATATTTTAGCCATTGGTGATATTTTTGGACGCCCGGGAAGAGCAGCTTTAAAAGCTTTGCTTCCTGGGCTTATTAAAAAATATTCGCCAGATTTTGTTGTTGCCAATATCGAAAATGCAGCTGGTGGTAGGGGAGTCACACAAAAAGTAGCGGAAGAGCTTTCGGTATGTCCTGTCGAT
The DNA here is from genome assembly GCA_002796345.1 of Deltaproteobacteria bacterium CG11_big_fil_rev_8_21_14_0_20_42_23. NCBI lineage: Bacteria > Deltaproteobacteria > Deltaproteobacteria bacterium CG11_big_fil_rev_8_21_14_0_20_42_23. Next base: position 18,162 of record PCXC01000028.1, read on the forward strand.
ATTTTTACTTCTGGAAATCACATTTGGGATCACAAAACATTTCTTCCTTTTCTCGATCGCTATTCTATTTTACGCCCCGCAAATGTTAAAGGTGATTTGCCGGGTTTTGGTTTTGGCATTTACCCTTCAAAGAACAATAAGCGCATCGGAGTCATTAACCTTCAAGGTAGAGTTTTCATGGAAGGTAAAGGACCCGAGCTTGATAATCCATTTGATGTATGTGAAAAAATTCTCAGCGATATGAAATCGCGTACCGATTGCATCCTCATCGATTTTCACGCAGAAACAACAAGTGAAAAAAAATCATTCGGCCATTACTTTGATGGAAAAGTTTCAGCTATTTGGGGAACACATACTCACGTACAAACCGCAGATGAAGCGGTTTTGCCAGGAGGCACAGCCTACATTAGTGATCTTGGCATGACGGGTCCGCATCTTTCTGTCATCGGTGTGCAAAAAGAAATTGCCATTGAGCGAATAAAAAATGGAAACAAGGCAAAGTTCAAAGTTGCCGAAGAGGGCGTTCGTCTTGAAGGTGTTTTGATCGAAATAAATGAGAATACCAAAAAAGCAAAAAGCATTCAGCGGCTTCAAGTGCCATACGAATACTACCCAGAATAGCTTTCCAACAAAGGAGTTGTTGTGAGTGTTGCAAACCAAATGGAAATATTTAAGCGAGGCCTCGTTGACTTCATTGGCGAAGATGAGTTGGTCAAGAAACTGAAATCAGGAAAGAAGCTCAATGTGAAACTTGGGCTTGATCCTACTTCACCAGATTTACATCTTGGGCATACGGTTATTCTTCAAAAGTTGAAGCAGTTTCAGGACGCCGGCCATCAGGTTATTTTGATCGTTGGAGATTTTACCGCAAAAGTTGGAGACCCTTCCGGCCGAAATGAAACTCGTCCAGTACTCACCGACAAAGAGATTAAGCAAAATGCAAAAACGTACGCTGATCAAGTCTTCAAAATTCTCGATAAGAAAAAAACAAAGCTTGTTTTCAATTCATCCTGGTTAGGAAAACTTGATGCAGTTGATATGATTCGTCTCGCCTCGCAATATACCGTAGCAAGAATGTTAGAGCGCGATGACTTCAAAAAACGATTTGCTGCAAACAAAGCTATTTCCATTCACGAATTTTTGTATCCGCTTTTACAAGGAAGAGATTCTGTAGAAATTAACGCCGATGTTGAACTCGGCGGAACTGATCAACTCTTCAATCTTCTTGTAGGACGCGAACTGCAAGGCGATGCTGGGCAAGACAGGCAAAGTGTTTTGACGATGCCGCTTCTCATTGGAACAGATGGCGAAAAAAAGATGAGCAAAAGTTATGGAAACGCTATTGGCATTTCCGAATCTCCAAAAGAACAGTTTGGAAAAATTATGTCGAGCTCTGATGAGATGATGTGGACGTACTATGAATTGCTCTCAGACAAAACTTTAGTGGAAATAAAAAAAATGAAGGCAGAAGTAAGCGATGGAAGTTTGCATCCTAAAAAAGTGAAAGAGAATTTGGGAAAAGAAATTGTAGCAAGATTTCACGGCGAAAATGATGCAGACAAAGCATGTGAAGAATTTAATGCAGTCTTTTCTGCAGGAATGAATCCGGAGGAAATGCAGGTGCTGCAAGCAAATCCAAAGACTCCATTGTATAAAATTATCGTTGATAATAATGTGCTAAAAAGTGGCGGTGAATTTCGTAGGCTTCTCACGCAAGGTGCGGTGAAGCTAGATGATGTAAAAATAGCAGATGCCAATATGTTGCTTCATCCAGGAACTTACGTGCTTAAAGTGGGAAAGAAAATTTTTCTAAAAGTAGAAATTAGCTAAATTCAGAAACTCCAGAGGCAAAAAGGGTGCCTTTTTAGGACAAGTTTGTCGTACGATTGCACTCCAAAAGAGATAACTCGCTTTCCTCCGCAAAAATAATTTAAAAAAGAAGAAAAAAAGTTTTCATTTTTGAAGGCTCCAAGTGAGAAGCTTTAGAAATAACGGCTCTAAATGGCAGTTTTAAGGAAGTCTGGAAGGTCTGAGAAAAAAGTGAAAAAAAGAAAACTTTTTTTTGAAAAAGTGTTGACACCCCCAAATTGTTTCCATATAAGCCCCCTCACGCTTCACGGGGGAACACTCCAAAATACTAAAGCGTAGATGCGCCCACCTTCCAGAAGTGGGAAAGTGGACTGTGAATTTTTTGTGCCTGCTCTTTGAAAACTGAATAACAACGAGATAACATGTAAGCCACTTGAGTGGTAGTAAACATATTTTTAAAGTGGTACTTTAAAAGTACCCCTTTAATTCCTATGAAGTAAATTAAGTAATAATAGCCAGTTTTTAAGTTCTTCGGAACTTGAAAGCTTGAATTTAAACTGGAGAGTTTGATTCTGGCTCAGAACGAACGCTGGCGGCGTGCCTAACACATGCAAGTCGAACGCGAATTTCCCTTCGGGGATTTGTAGCGTGGCGCACGGGTGAGTAACGCGTAGGTAATCTACCTATTACTGGGGAATAACTCCGGGAAACCGGGGCTAATACCGCATAAGTTCCTTATTTTTCGATTTAAGGAAGAAAGGCAGCCTCTCCTTGGAAGCTGTCGGTGATAGATGAGCCTGCGTAGCATTAGCTTGTTGGTGGGGTAATGGCCTACCAAGGCGACGATGCTTAGCTGGTCTGAGAGGATGATCAGCCACACTGGAACTGAAACACGGTCCAGACTCCTACGGGAGGCAGCAGTGGGGAATATTGCGCAATGGGCGAAAGCCTGACGCAGCAACGCCGTGTGAGTGATGAAGGTTTTCGGATCGTAAAGCTCTGTCAGGAGGGAAGAAACCGTAGAGAGTTAATAGCTCTTTACCTTGACGGTACCTCCAAAGGAAGCACCGGCTAACTCCGTGCCAGCAGCCGCGGTAATACGGAGGGTGCTAGCGTTGTTCGGAATTACTGGGCGTAAAGCGCATGTAGGCGGATAGAGAAGTCGGGTGTGAAAGCCCTGGGCTCAACCTAGGAAGTGCGCCCGAAACCATCTATCTAGAGTATCGGAGAGGATTGGGGAATTCCCGGTGTAGAGGTGAAATTCGTAGATATCGGGAGGAACACCAGTTGCGAAAGCGCCAATCTGGAAGATAACTGACGCTCAGATGCGAAAGCGTGGGTAGCAAACAGGATTAGATACCCTGGTAGTCCACGCCGTAAACGATGTGCACTAGGTGTTGAGAGTATCGACCCTCTCAGTGCCGACGGTAACCCATTAAGTGCACCGCCTGGGAAGTACGGCCGCAAGGTTGAAACTCAAAGGAATTGACGGGGGCCCGCACAAGCGGTGGAGTATGTGGTTTAATTCGACGCAACGCGAAAAACCTTACCTGGACTTGACATCTGGAAAAGGCTGTAGAGATACGGCTGTGCCCTTCGGGGAATTCCAAGACAGGTGCTGCATGGCTGTCGTCAGCTCGTGTCGTGAGATGTTGGGTTAAGTCCCGCAACGAGCGCAACCCCTGTCCTTAGTTGCTAACAGTTCGGCTGAGCACTCTAGGGAGACCGCCGGTGTTAAACCGGAGGAAGGTGGGGATGACGTCAAGTCCTCATGGCCTTTATGTCCAGGGCTACACACGTACTACAATGGCCAGTACAAAGGGTCGCCAAGCCGCAAGGTGGAGCTAATCCCAAAAAGCTGGTCCAAGTTCGGATTGGAGTCTGCAACTCGACTCCATGAAGTTGGAATCGCTAGTAATCGCTGATCAGCATGCAGCGGTGAATACGTTCCCGGGCCTTGTACACACCGCCCGTCACACCACGAAAGGTGTCTATACCAGAAGTGCGTGGTCTAACCACGTGAGGAAGCGTACCAAGGTATGGGCGCTGATTGGGGTGAAGTCGTAACAAGGTAGCCGTAGGGGAACCTGCGGCTGGATCACCTCCTTTCTAAGGATAGTTGATCTAGCTTCTCTGAAGTTAGGATCATCTAGGTCGGACACTCAAGTTGGCCGTCTCGTTTGTTGTTCAGTTTTGAAAGTGCAGGACCGCTCTTTTTCAATTTGTACGTATGTAGCTGGCGGATGGTGCGTATTCACCAATAATATGGATGAATGATCTCCCTGAGCTCGATAGCTTTCGTCAGTATTTTGGGCTCGTAGCTCAGTTGGTGAGAGCGCACGCCTGATAAGCGTGAGGTCGGTAGTTCGACTCTACCCGGGCCCACAAAAAAGTCAGCACATAGATTTTAGTTTTTGGTTTGTGGTGTTTAAACTCCAAACTTTAAACTAAAAACTATTAACTGGTGTTAGGGGCCATAGCTCAGCTGGTAGAGCGCCAGCTTTGCAAGCTGGATGTCGTCGGTTCGACCCCGACTGGCTCCACAATTACTTTAGTTTATAGTTTAGCGATTTTAGTTTTTCGTTCTTGAACGAGAAACAGAAGTACATACGTTCTTTGACAACTGAATAAAAACAAATGATAGATCCAAGAGTAATAAAGTATTCAATTCAATTTCGAATGAGACCTCTTTTAGAGTGTTTCTTGAAAAGCAAAGTTTTGGTCAAGTAAGGAAGGGCATGCGGTGGATGCCTTGGCGTTTGGAGGCGATGAAGGACGTGTCTAGCTGCGATAAGCTACGGGGAGCTGCTAAGGAAGCTTTGAGCCGTAGATTTCCGAATGGGGAAACCCACCTGCGGTCATACGCAGGTATCATATACTGAATTCATAGGTATATGAGGTGAACGGAGGGAACTGAAACATCTAAGTACCTCCAGGAAAAGAAATCAATTGAGATTCCCCAAGTAGTGGCGAGCGAACGGGGAGGAGCCTAAACCGGCTAGAGACTAGGGATGAGAGAAACTTTCTCGTTTCTAGTCTCTAGCCGGAGTTGCGGGACTGCGTTATGGGATTGTCAAGGGATAGAAAAAAAGTCTGGAAAGGCTTGCCGTAGAGCGTGATAGCCGCGTATTCGAAATCCTGAAACACCCTAGCAGTATCCCAAGTACCATGGGACACGAGAAATCTTGTGGGAAACTGGGTGGACCATCATCCAAGGCTAAATACTACCAAACGACCGATAGCGAACTAGTACCGTGAGGGAAAGGTGAAAAGCACCCCTGGTGGGGAGTGAAATAGTACCTGAAACCGCATGCCTACAAGCTGTGAGAGGGCTATGTTCCGATTCGTCGGAAAATGCCTGATCGCGTGCCTTTTGCATAATGAGTCAGCGAGTTACTGTCGTCAGCAAGGTTAAGTTGAAAAGACGGAGCCGAAGCGAAAGCGAGTCTGAATAGGGCGAATAAGTTGCCGGCAGTAGACCCGAAACCGGTGTGATCTATCCATGGGCAGGTTGAAGCGTGGGTAATACTACGTGGAGGACCGAACCGGTGAATAGTGAAAAATTCTCGGATGACCTGTGGATAGGGGTGAAAGGCCAATCAAACCCGGAGATAGCTGGTTCTCCCCGAAATATATTGAGGTATAGCCTCGCACGAATACTCTCGGAGGTAGAGCACTGAATGGGCTAGGGGCCTTACCCGGTTACCAAACCCAATCAAACTCCGAATTCCGAGAAGTAATATGCGGGAGTCAGTCCATGGGTGCTAAGGTCCTTGGACGAGAGGGAAAGAGCCCAGACCGCCAGCTAAGGTCCCCAAATGATAACTAAGTGTGAAAGGATGTGGAAGCGCACAGACAACCAGGAGGTTGGCTTAGAAGCAGCCATCCTTTAAAGAAAGCGTAATAGCTCACTGGTCGAGTGAATCTGCGCCGAAAATGTAACGGGGCTTAAGTTATCTACCGACGCTGCGGATTTGTACATTAGTACAAGTGGTAGGGGAGCGTTCTGTAAGCCTGTGAAGGTCGATCGTAAGAACGGCTGGAGGTATCAGAAGTGATTATGCTGACATAAGTAGCGATAAAGCATGTGAGAAACATGCTCGCCGAAAACCTAAGGTTTCCTGGGGAAGGTTAATCCGCCCAGGGTTAGTCGGGTCCTAAGACGAGGCCCAAGGGAGTAGTCGATGGATAACAGGTTAATATTCCTGTACCACTTATAGCATGTTATGCGTAGGAGGGACGGAGCAAGACAAATCAGCCACCTGTTGGATGGTGGTTTAAACGTATGGCTAGGAAGGCAGCCAGGCAAATCCGGTTGTCAATTCCAAGGCGTGATGACGAGGGGATTTCCCCGCAAAGTGATTGATTCTAGCTTCCTAGAAAAGCTTCGACGTGATGTTATAGGTGCCCGTACCCGAAACGGACACACGTAGGTAGGTTGAGAAAACCAAGGCGCTTGAGAGAACTCTTGTTAAGGAACTCTGCAAATTGACACCGTAACTTCGGGAGAAGGTGTGCCATTGATGGTGAAGCTCGTACAGAGTGGAGCTATTGATGGTCGCAGAAACCAGGTGGCGACGACTGTTTAACAAAAACACAGGGCTCTGCTAAGTCGAAAGACGATGTATAGGGCCTGACGCCTGCCCGGTGCTGGAAGGTTAAGGAAAGAGGTTAGCCCTTGCGGCGAAGCTTTGAACCGAAGCCCCAGTAAACGGCGGCCGTAACTATAACGGTCCTAAGGTAGCGAAATTCCTTGTCGGGTAAGTTCCGAC
>PCXC01000028.1:24771-29384 GCA_002796345.1 Deltaproteobacteria bacterium CG11_big_fil_rev_8_21_14_0_20_42_23
TGCACCTTTACTACAACTTGGCAGTGAAATTTGAATTAATTTGTGTAGGATAGGTGGGAGGCTTTGAAGCCGGGGCGCTAGCTTCGGTGGAGCCAACCTTGAAATACCACCCTGATTAGTTTGGATTTCTAACCTACTCCCGTTATCCGGGAGAGGGACACTGTCTGGTGGGTAGTTTGACTGGGGCGGTTTCCTCCCAAATTGTACCGGAGGAGCGCGAAGGTTCTCTCAGACTGATTGGAAACCAGTCGTTGAGTGTAAGGGCATAAGAGAGCTTAACTGCGAGACAAACAAGTCGAGCAGATACGAAAGTAGGTCCTAGTGATCCGGTGGTCCCGTATGGAAGGGCCATCGCTCATCGGATAAAAGGTACGCCGGGGATAACAGGCTGATCGCCGCCAAGAGTTCATATCGACGCGGCGGTTTGGCACCTCGATGTCGGCTCATCGCATCCTGGGGCTGGAGCAGGTCCCAAGGGTTTGGCTGTTCGCCAATTAAAGCGGTACGTGAGCTGGGTTCAGAACGTCGCGAGACAGTTCGGTCCCTATCCGTCGTGGGCGTAGGATACTTGAGGAGAGCTGTTCCTAGTACGAGAGGACCGGAATGGACATACCTCTGGTGCACCAGTTGTCGAGCCTATCGGCACAGCTGGGTAGCTATGTGTGGAACGGATAACCGCTGAAAGCATCTAAGCGGGAAGCCAACTTCAAGATAAGGTATCCCTTAAGACCACTTGAAGACTACAAGTTTGATAGGCGGGGTGTGGAAGCGCAGTAATGTGTGGAGCTAACCCGTACTAATCGGTCGATTGATTTGACCTTAAATTTTTTCTTGTCGTTTTCGAACGACAGGAGAGAACTTCAATTCAAAGTTTTACTTTGGTTGAGTTTTGTATGATTCGCTTCAAGAGGTCTCTTTCGATATTGATTTGAATACATGACATTTGTTTTTATTCAGCAAAACAGAAAAACACACTGTGCAAACAGTGTTAGCCTTTCTGGTGGTTATAGCGAGGGGGTCACACCCGAACCCATTCCGAACTCGGAAGTTAAGTCCCTCAGCGCCGATGGTACTGCAGTCTTGTTCTGTGGGAGAGTAGGACGCCGCCAGTTTAAATTTAAAAAACCCTGCATCGCAAGATGCTGGGTTTTTTGTTGTTACAAGTCAAAATGTGGGAAAAATGCAGATATAACAAGTTGTTACAGAGTTTTTCATGCTTGGTCTCACTTAGACAGCAAAAGGGAAATGCTCAAAATAAAAAAACTTATCTCATTCATCAAAAACTTAGCAACTTTTTCTCTTTGCAGACGATACTTGAATTGTAGGTTTGAATCTGCTTAAAGTCGCACCAGATCTTATTTTAAGGAGGGGTTATGTTAGGACGTTTGGCAGTTTGTTTCATTTTGAGTCTTTCTCTTATCTCGTGTGCTTCACTTGATAGCGAAAACAAAGCGATTAAGTCTGTCTATGACACGGGTGTTGTTGTTCCGGTCTACGAAGGTTTTTTTGTAGGCAAAAAAGAACTCATTGATACTAGTTCTTGCAGCATTCAGACTTCGGAGAGTGGAAATATTGAGATGGATATAATCACCGTTTCTAAACTTGATGGTTCTGCAAGTATTGTATTTGGTGATGACAAAGAAAAAGAATTTGCGGGAGAAGTTACAGGATACAAAAAAGAGAAGAACGATAAAGCATCTGTTTATGTTGTGCAAAAAATGCCGGGTTACAACGTAGCTTACCTCATGGACTTTAAACAGGAAATGCGAAAAGTGAACGAAAACGATACAAGCGAAAACCCAGAAATGGAAGCAATTCCTGGCGAAAAAACTGCCACTGGAAAAGTCATGATAATGGAAGAAGTAAGTAAAGGTGAGTTTGTTGATTGTGCTGAGTATGAGTTGTTGCTTCATTCTGCGGAAAAGCCCGCTGGTTGGATACCACCAGTAGAAAATTCGGACACAGCTGAATAATAGGGAAATATAAACCAAGATCTAAAAACCAGCCCCTCAAAAGGCTGGTTTTTTCTTTTTATGCGTTCATTGACCATACCTATTTGCTTATGATATACTTCAGACATGCGATTAAAACCCTATTCTTTAAGGCTTCTTTTTCTTGTCCTTCTTTTTTTCCCAAACACTGCTCCTTCTAGCCAAGTCTTAGCTCAAGATTTTCCGAACATGGTGGATGAGGCCGCGTACGTTTTTCAAGGTGAATTTATAGCTCAGGAAAAAGGGAAAAAAATTTCAGCTCATTTCTCCGAAGGCTTAGATGTTGTCACCTTTCACTTTCAAGTAACAAAATGGATTAAAGGAAAAAAATCTGACCTTGCTTTCAAAGATGAACAGGTCCTGTTTCAGCAATGGGCAGGAATTTCCTCAAACCTCAGCAAAAATAAAACAAATTTTTTTCCTTATAAAAAGGGAAATGAGTATGTTCTTTTCCTCAACAAACTTTCTCCCAACACCGGACTCACAACTCCGTTAGGTTTGGGAAAAGGAATCTTTCCCATTTCTTCAGAAACAGGAGAACAAAAAGTACGTTTTCCTTTTGGCCGAAAAAAAATGAACCTTCAAGTAAGTAAACCTGGCAAGGCTTCGATAACAACAGAAAATAATAGTATACCCTTGGACGTTTTCTTGAAGAAAATAGACACTGAATTATGAAAAAATATATTTTCCTTCTCTTCTTTCTTTTTTCCTCATCTGCTTCTGCGGGTGGGGCTCTTATTATTGATGCATTTTCTCACACCGGAAAAGCTTTCAGATGGCCACAAAATAAAATTACGTGGTATACAGATGCTGGTAATCTTTCAAGTGTCGTAGATCACGCTGTTGCAGTTACGTGGGTTCAAGCTGCATTGGAAGATTGGGCAAGTGCAGAAGCTACAAATGCTCATGGAAAAAATGTTCCGCTTGTTAATCTTCAAATAGAATATGGCGGTGATGTTGGCGAAGATATCACAATTGAGAATGCTCAAAAATATCTTAAGGCTGAACCCGGAAAAACTGTGGTCATTTTTGATGAAGATGGAAGTATTCTCACCGATCTTGGTCATAACACCTCTGAAATTATAGCTGTGACTGTTCACTCGCTTGTTAATTTAGGTGAGAAAAGTATCTCGAGAGGTGTTATTATTTTTAACGGTCTGATTTTAGAGGGAGATTTACTTGGTGCCACCATTGCTGAGAAGGCGGAATCATACCGTGGAAATATTCAACATGAAACTGGCCATCTTTTAAACCTTGAACATTCTCAAACAAATTTAGACGTTGCGCTCAATTGCACAAAGGGTGGTGAATGTCCGGAAGCACAATACATTCCCACAATGTATCCCGCGCTGAAAACCACACTTCAACGTTATCCAACGAGAGATGATAAATTTACGTTAGGATGGCTGTACCCTTCAACTCAGTTTAGCACTGAATTTTGTTCTTTAAGAGGTGAGCTTCAGGATAGAAACGAAAATCCTCTGCGTGGAGTAAATATCATTGCACGTCGCGTAGACAAGTCAGTGCAGACACGAAGACAAGATACGCATTCATCAATTACTGGTGCACTTTACAGTGGATGCGCGAATAAAAGTAATTATGCTCTTTTTGGCTTATTGCCAGGAAAGACGTATGAAATCTACTACGAGCCGCTTACTGATGAATTTAATGGTAAAGAATCTGACGAATCTGATGAACCTCCTGTGAGTGGTTTTGGATTTTCAGTACGTGAACTCGATTTTGCATTTGAGCCCCAATTTATTCCAACAGCTTCAGGCTCAACCACAGTCGTCTGCCAAAATGCTGGAGATGTTATAGAGCTTCCCACCGCAAAGGTTGATGTAGACACTCCTTGCGCAAGTTATTTTTCTGCAGGTAATAGCCCTGAGTATCCTTACCAGGCTAAGGCGGTCTCAGCTGTGAGCACACTTCCAGAGGAAGGTGCTGCGAATGCCTCCAAGGGCTGCTCGTTACTTCCCTTGTCCTCTTCGGAAAAAAATCACTTTCACTTTCTTTTCCTTGTCTTTCCAATTGTTCTTTTGCTAGGGTTCGCCAGATTTTCTCCCCTATGTGCAAAGGAGCAGGCTGGTGAAATACTCTGAAATACTCATTCCAACGTTGCGAGAAGCCCCAAATGATGCCGAGGTAATAAGCCACAAACTCATGCTGCGTGCGGGTTATATTCGCAAGCTTGCAGCAGGCGTTTATACGTATCTTCCTCTTTGTCTTCGTGTGATTCGAAAAATCGAAAAAATTGTTCGCGAAGAAATGGAAAAAAATGGTGCTCATGAATTACTTCTTCCCATTGTTATGCCATCAGAGCTGTGGACTGAAACCGGAAGATGGGATTACTACGGAAAAGAACTTCTCCGTTTTAAAGACAGACACAATCGAGATTTCTGCATTGGTCCAACGCACGAAGAAGCAATCACCGATCTCTTCAGACAGGAAATTAGCTCCTACCGCGACTTACCCAAGAATGCATTTCAGATTCAAACAAAATTTCGTGATGAAATCAGACCACGTTTTGGCTTGATGCGCGGACGTGAATTTATCATGAAAGACGGATATTCCTTCGATCGCGATCAAGAATCATCACTCGTCAATTATCAAAAAATGTAC
>PCXC01000028.1:29425-59972 GCA_002796345.1 Deltaproteobacteria bacterium CG11_big_fil_rev_8_21_14_0_20_42_23
TGGTGGAAGTAAATCTCACGAGTTTCAAGTTTTAGCAAGTTCAGGTGAAGATGCTATTCTTGCCTGCGACTCTTGTGAATATGCTGCCAATATCGAAAAAGCTGAAGTGAAAAAGCAAGAAGTGAAATCAGCCTCAAAAGAAAAGGGAAAATACAAAAAAATTGCAACTCCTGGAAAAGGAAGCATTGAAGAAGTAAGTGGCTTTCTGAAAAAATCTGCAAATGAGTTTGTGAAAACGCTTTTATTCGAAACTGACCAAGGACCCATTGCAGTGTTACTTCGCGGCGATCATGAACTAATGGAAGCAAAGCTTCAAGTGGCCACAGCTGCAAAGTGGTGTCATTTGGCCGAAGACAAAACGGTTCAAGAAATAACGAAGGCCAAAGCAGGTTTTTCAGGGCCGATTGGTTTAACGCTTCCCGTCTATGCTGATTATGCGGTTGAGAGCATGTCCAATTTTGTAGTGGGTGCAAATGAAACCGATATGCATTTCACAGAAGCAAACCTTTCAGACTTTGAAGTGAAAGGTTTTTTTGATCTTCGAGCTGCGCAAGAAGGAAATGCTTGTGCTCGTTGTGAAAAAGGAAAATATGAAATGCATCGTGGTATTGAAGTGGGACAAGTATTTTATTTGGGAACAAAATATTCTGAGTCGATGAACGCTGTATATCTTGATGAAAATCAAAAAAAACAATTTATAGAAATGGGCTGTTATGGAATTGGCATTGGCAGAACTGCAGCCGCTGCCATTGAGCAAAATCATGACGAGCGTGGCATTATTTGGCCAAAAGCCATCGCACCGTTTCAGTTTCACCTTATTTCACTCGCAGAGCCGGGGAGTAAAGCGCATGTCTTTGCGGAAGAACTTCATAAGCAACTTGAAGCAAAGGGGATGGAAGTCTTGTTTGATGAGCGCAAGGCGAGGGCAGGTGTGAAGTTTGCCGATGCTGATCTTATTGGCATTCCTTACCAAATTACCATTGGGGAAAAGGGCCTTGAGAAACAAATTGTGGAGTGTAAGGCCCGGCAAACTGGTGAAAAATCAGAGTTTTCTGTCCATGGTCTCCTCGATCATCTTCTTTCCCTGTATACCTAAAATGGAGCCCTTTAGAGGGTTCATATGGAGTATCAGCCCCCCATTTGGGGGGCTTTTTTGTTCCCAAACTGTGTGGCTTTCCCAAACTTTTCACCTCTAAAATCATTAAAAATCATAGAGTTATGTTGATTTTGTGCTTTGGCACTTGGAATGCATTTTATATCTCCATCACAGACACGGGGGTTACAGATGAAATACATTGAAGAGAAAAAACAGGAAGAGTTGGCAGCACCCATGATTTCAATTGTGCCAATGCAAAGTGACAAAATAAATGTCGAGCAATGCAAATTGCTTCTGGAGCTTCAATTGAAAATGGCCACCAGTTCAATTAATCACGAGTATGCTCGATTAGAGTTGGAAGAAAATAATTATTTTCCAAGGCACGAAGAATTGCTCGAATATATGGAAGACTGTCGTGCTGAATATATGGATGCTCGAGAAAAGCTAATGCGATTTGATCCAGATGCTGCTGAAGAGTTTGAACACGATTTGAAATTGCAAAAGCAGCAATCACTTTTAAATGTCAGTTCATAAATGAACATGATACAAAGAAATTATCCCTAACCCTCCTTTCTCAAGAAGGGGAACTGTCGAGAGACAGGTCCCCTTTTCTCGTTGTGGCATCCGTTTTTTCTTATTTTTTGTCTTCATTTTTTGCGATAACAGTGTTTGGTGGAATTTCAGAAAAGCGTATCGCTCCTTGAATGCGTACAGTGCATGATGATCCAGGCGCTGTGCCACTGGGGCATGCTCCCTCTACTAGCCGGTTCAAAGCCTGCGCAGCTTCCTGCCTTGAATCAGCTACAGCACAAACACCAGTGTGCGTGGTTGTCTCAATGGTATCAACACGATGTACTTTTCCTAAAACAAGTGGCGTTATTTTTGTTGTCTTTTGAATCAGATCAAAGACTTGGCAGGCGCGAATTTTTCCAGTCATATTTTTTTTCCTCACGGTATTATCGGCAGAACAGATAGCCGGATTGCTTCTCGAGAGTGAAAAAGAGACCTCAAAGAGGAGAGTGCTTAAAACCGTCATTTCCGTTGACTTTTAAGCTTGGTTTCACCAAAACTACCCGCAATTTTTAGCATTTTTCGCGTTAAGGGGACACTATGACAGAGAATGAAAACCAGTATATCGAACAACGACGGGAAAAACTGAGCCAATACCGTGAAAGTGGGACAAACCCTTTTCCAAATGGGATTCAGCCACAAGATTTGTCTCGAGAGATTTTTGAGCAATATGAACGCTGTTCTCGAGAAGAGCTGGAAGGGAAGACAGAAAGCTTTTCGCTTGCGGGCAGGATTATCGCTACCAGGTTGTTTGGAAAAGCTGGTTTTATGCGCATTAGAGATCGCAGTGGAGAGATTCAATTCTACACGAGCAAGCAAGATCTAAGCGATGCTGAATTTGCACTTTTTAAATCAGTTGAAGTTGGAGATTTTGTGTTTGTTTCAGGAAAATTATTTCGTACCAAAACGGATGAGCTGACGTTGCATGCATCAGAGCTGAAATTGGTTACAAAAACCATTCGTCCGCTTCCAGAAAAATGGCATGGACTCACGGATATCGAAACCCGGTATCGTCAGCGCTATGTTGATCTCATTGCAAATCAAGAAGTGAAAGCAACCTTTGTGGCGCGTTCAAAAATTGTTCAAGCCATCAGAAATTTTTTAACAGACCGCGATTTTTTAGAAGTGGAAACTCCTATGATGCATTCCATTCCTGGGGGAGCTGCTGCAAAACCTTTTGTAACCCATCACAACACATTGGACATGGAATTATTTTTAAGGATAGCGCCAGAGCTTTACTTGAAGCGACTTGTGGTTGGCGGTTTAGAGCGCGTATTTGAAATCAATCGAAACTTTAGAAATGAAGGCATTTCTATTCAGCATAATCCTGAATTTACAATGCTGGAATTTTATCAGGCCTATGCAACATTTGAAGATCTTATGAATCTCACCGAAGCTATGTTTGCACATGTAGTGAAAAGTGTGTGTGGAAGTGAAAAAGTGACATATCAAGATCAGGAAATTCAGTTTGGGTCACCGTTTAAGCGCTTAAGCATGGAAGATGCCATTGTAGAATTTGCAGGAATTGAACGTGAAGTTTTACATGAGAGAAAGAAAGCACTTACAGCACTTGAACAATTGGGTGGAAAACCAAAAGCTGAACATGAAGGGGTTGGAGCAATCATGGCAGAAATTTTTGAGTTAACGTGTGAAAGTAAATTGATTCAGCCAACGTTTATTACACATTTTCCAACTGAAGTTTCTCCACTCGCTCGTAGAAATGATTCAAACCCCGAAGTGACTGATCGTTTTGAGCTCTACATTTACGGAAGAGAAATTGCGAATGGTTTTTCAGAGTTGAATGACCCGGAAGATCAAGCTGCACGCTTTAAAGCGCAGGTAACAGCTCTTGAAGGTGGCAATGACGAGGCCATGCATTATGATAGCGATTATATTCGTGCGCTTGAATATGGTATGCCGCCAACTGCAGGTGAGGGAATTGGCATTGATCGCTTGGTGATGCTTTTAACCAATTCGCCTTCAATTCGTGATGTGATTCTTTTCCCACAGATGAAAAAAAGAGACGATGTATAGACGATGCTAAAAAGCAAGGAGAGAAGGCTTTTGCGAATGCTATCTTCATTTCGTTGGATTGCAACTCGCTTCTTTAAAGCAGAAGGGAACAAGAGAGTATTTATGCCTCTTAGTTTGATTTCTGTTTTTTGTGTTGCTGTAAGTATTTTTGCCCTTATTGTTACCTTCTCGGTGATGAAGGGATTTGACAAAGAACTCTCAAAACGTCTTATCGGTTTCAATTCACATTTACTTCTCTATGCTCCGCAAGGCGAGATGTTTTCGGCATCTCCAGCCTTTCTTGAAAAAAAAACTTTTGCTCAAAAAAATGAAATTGAACGCATTGTTTCGTATATTGAGGGTGAAGTTGTTGTGACGCATCAATTTGGAGCGGAAAATTATGTGCAAGGAGCTAAGTTAAGGGGAATTCATTCTTTGGAAGACCTTCCTTCGGATGCAAAATTTTTCAACACATCCATGACAAAAATAAATGCTGGAGAATTAATATTAGGTGATGAAATTGCAAAATCACTTTGGATTCATCCCGAATTTGAGAGTAAAGTTAAAGTGCTTGCGCCGCAGTCTGTTCTCTTACCCACTGGCGACCTAGGCCCTAATACAACTGAGTTTGCTGTTACCTCTCTTTTTCTCACGGGTATTTACAATTTTGATGGCAAGTATATTTTTTCTTCCTTTGAAGATGCGGTTTCCCTGTTAGGAGAGCAAAAACAACAAGTGTGGCAAATCTTTCTTCGTCAGGAAACGAAACTTGATGAGGTGACCAAATCGCTTCGGAACATTTTGCCTCACGGTTGGAACGTGAGTAATTGGAAGGAGCAAAATGAAAAATTAGTTTCTGCACTTCAGTTTGAACGAAAAATGATGTTGCTTGTTTTGAGCATGATGCTGATTATTTCTTCTTTTACAATTATTGGAGTGCAGACGCTTTCGGTGACAGAAAAAAGGCATGCAGCTGCATTGCTGAAAACGATTGGATTTCCCGATAAAAAAATTAAAGCACTTTTTTATTACAGAGGATTGAGTATTGGAGTTGTAAGTGTGCTTACTGCAGTGTTTTGTTCAACCGTAGTTTTAATCTTATTGCAAAAAATACACCTAGAACTTCCATCGTCTTACTATTTAGATTATCTTCCCAGTGAAATTAATATTATGGCCATAATTCTTTTTTCACTGTTTGGAATTTTATTATCTCTTTTTTCTTCTTATTATCCGGTAAAAAAAATCTTTGAAGTACATCCTTGTGAGGTGCTTCGTTATGAGTAAGACGATGTTCAGATCACTTCGCTTTGCTATAAAGTTTTTGGGGCTTTCTTCTTTGTCTCGTTCTTTGCGGCTTATGTTTTTTGTGACGAGCATAGGTATTTTTCTTGCGGTGTTTACCTTAGCTATAGCTCTTAGTCTTACAAATGGTTTTCATGATCACTACGAACAAACGCTTCAAAGTTTTAATGCTCATGTTTCCATACTAAGTCATCATGAAGAGGAAAGCGAAACACTTCACCAAGCATTAGAAGCAGTGAAATCAAAAACTCATTCCCCACATATTATTTCTGAGGAGCCATTTTTATATCGCGAAGCCATGTTGTTTACGAATCGCAAAATTAAAGGCGTTATTTTAAAAGGAATGACCTTAAGTGAGGAGACGAAAAAGAAGATCCATGTTCATCTCTTTTCTGATGCAGAAAAAAATGAAACGCAAAATAAAGAAGCCCTTCCAGAACTGATTCTTGGCTCGGGAATGGCAGTATACCTTGGTATTACCCAGCATTCCCCCGCAAGCCTTATGCTTCCTCAGAAAAGTGGAAAACAAAAATATGTTCAAGTAAATATAGTGGGTGTTTTTAGTTCTGGCATGTATGAATTTGATCAAGATTTTTCTCTTATTCGTCTCGATTCTCTGAGAAGTCTTTTTGCACTTTCAGAACATACCATTACTGGCGTTGAACTAAACCTTGATCATCCGAAACTTACGCAGAAAATAATTGATCGTTTAGATGCAGAACTTGGATACGATTACGATGCGATTCCGTGGAATGAGTTGAATAAAGATTTGTTTGCTGCACTCCAATTAGAAAAAAGAGTGATCAGCTTTATTGTGGGCTTACTTCTGCTTGTTTCAAGTATCAATTTGATGGTGATGTTGTACTTGCTCATTCGTTTTCGTCACCACGATCTTGCAGTTCTTTCTTCATTGGGAATGAGTAAGCGAAAGATACGAGACCTTGTTTTTACGCTTGGTATCAGCATTGGAGGCGGAGCAGCTTTTTGTGGTGTTCTCGCAGCTGCCGTCATGGTTTTTTTGCAAGAACATTTTGAACTTGTTCATCTTGATGCAGAAGTGTATTCGCTTCCACGTCTGCCACTTGACTTCTCATGGATGATGTGGGGAATTATAGTGCTTTTTTCAGTTTTGCTTGCCATAGTGAGTTCTCTTTTTGCACTTCGTTTTCAGACATCGCAACGCGTCGTAGAAAGCCTTGCCCGAGGAAAAATATAAATGAGTTTGCTTACCGTTTCTCATCTCAGAAAATCGTTTCATACTTCGGGTCAGGCACTTCAGGTTCTGAAGGAGATAAATCTTAATATCGAAGAAGGTGAGCTGCTTGGCATCTCTGGTGTCTCGGGCTCTGGGAAATCAACGCTTCTGCACATTTTGGGTGGCCTCGACAGCCCCAGCGCAGGTAATGTTTTTTTTGAGGGGCAAGATATTTATGCTCTTCCAGATACGCACTTGGCAAACATTCGAAATCATTCTATAGGCTTTGTGTTTCAGTTTTTTCATCTTCTGCCAGGATACACTGCGCTTGAAAATGTGATGCTTCCAGGAATGATAGCAGGGATGCAAGAAAATGAGGCAAAGCTAAGAGCCGAGGAGCTTTTGGTTGATATGTCACTCGCAGAAAGAATGCTGCATTATCCATCAGCTCTTTCCGGTGGAGAAAAACAACGAGTTGCAATTGCGAGATCGTTATTTATGAAGCCAAAGCTCTTGCTTGCAGACGAGCCCACAGGAAACTTAGATGAGGAAACCGGAAGTAGAGTGTGGGAAGAATTGTTAAAGATAAGAGAAAAACAAACTATTACGATGATCGTTGTAAGTCATAACAAAGAGCTGCTCAAAGATACTCGTTGTTATCATTTACATTCTGGTTGTTTATCATGAGGGCTCTATACTAATGAGGTTATTTCGTTCCCATATTTTGGGACTTTTTCTTTTTATTTTTCTCCAGTTTTTCTTGGGGTTTTTTTCATTTCTTCCTTCGGCGCGCGCTGTTGCCAACGTTATTACAACGGTGGAATTTGTTGGGTATGATCGCGTTCCTCTCGAATCCCTTCAAAGCATTATTGTTGCAAGGCCGGGTATTTACTACAGTGACTCTATTGTCGACCGCGATCTCAAAGCGCTCTACAAGTTAGGCCAATTCAATGACATTCAAGTTGAAAAAGTAAATCGAAACGATGGGGTGTTGATTCGTTATGTTTTAGTTGAGACATCCTTCGTCAAAGAAGTTCTTTTCAAAGGAAATAAAAAATTAAAAGACGAAGACTTGCAGGATGAAATCACGATAAAAACAAATAGGCCTTTAAGTGAAATTGCAGTGAATGAATCACTTGATATGATGAGAAAGGCGTATGCAAAAAAAGGATACTATCTCGCCAGTATAGATTATACTCTCGAAAAAGTTGATGAAAGAAATGTAAACCTTGTATTTCATATCCACGAAAATAAAGGGGTTGTCGTACGAAAAATCTTTTTTATAGGGAATACAGTTTTTTCTGATGATGAATTACGCTCGCTTATAAGAACACGTAAAAAAACTGCTTTTTCGTTTTTTACAGGTTCAGGAAAATATGAAAATGCAGAGCTTAATCTTGATAAAACGAGGCTAGCGTTTCATTATCTCAATCACGGCTATTTCAAAGTAAAAATCACACCACCAAAAGTAACTATTTCTAGAGATAAAAAATATATTTTTGTAACCTTCACGGTTGATGAAGGTCTGCAGTATCGTATTGGCTCTGTTGATATTGAAGGTGATATCTTAACCACCAAACAAGAGCTTTTAAAAAGCTTAGAGTTAAAAACGGGTGATATTTTTAAGCAAGAATTTCTCGAAAAAGATATATCGGCGCTTACTACTCGTTATGGTGATCAGGGATATGCTTTTGCAAACATCTACCCAAAAACAACAGCGGATGACGCAACAAAAACGGTTGATCTGATTTATTCAATTGAAAAGGGAAAGCCAATTACAATTGAAAAGATAAATATTTTTGGAAACACAACTACGCGTGATAAGGTTATTAGAAGAGAATTGAAAGTTGTAGAAAATTCAAGATACAGCGAGAGAGATATAAGCGAGAGTAAAAGAAAGTTGCAGCAACTTGGATTTTTTGAGGAAGTGAATTTTGCAACTCCTCGCGGAAGCACTGATGATACGGTTATCCTCAATGTTACTGTCAAGGAGCGGCCCACTGGTAGCTTCAATATCGGCGCTGGATTTTCATCAGTAGAAAATTTTATTTTCAATGCATCAGTTCAAAAACAAAACTTTTTAGGCTATGGTATTAGCAGTCAAATTGCACTCGAACTTTCTAAACGAAGACAGTTCTTTAATCTCTCTTTCGAAGATCCGTATTTTCTTGATACAAAATGGATTGCTGGAACTTCCTTTTATCGCAATGCATTTCTCTACAGCGATTTCAGAAGAACTTCTCTTGGAGGAAGTACAAGTTTGGGAAGAAGATTTTACGACAAGTGGAGTGCCAGTATAGCCTATTTGGTGGAAAGTGTTGATGTCTCTAGCTTTAGCTCAATTGTGCCTCAAGTTTTTCGCCTCAATTCAGACGGGCTTACTTCAAGTTTTAGTTTTACGCTTTCCAGAGATACAAGAAACGATAGAATCATTCCTTCGAAAGGAACGTTCAACACAGCAAGTACCGAAATATCAGGAAATAAGCTTGGCGGAGATAACGATTTTTTCCGTGTCAACTACAAGTCGATGTATTACCAACCCCTTGGAAAAGGAATTGTCTTTAAAGCGTTTGGGAAAATTGGCTATATTAACAGCCTTAACACCTCACAGGTACCATTGTTTGAGCGCTTTTTCACCGGCGGGCCAAACTCGCTTCGTGGCTATTTTCCACAATCCGTAGGGCCGTCCATTCGTGTCCCCAACTCGGCCACTGGCGGAGACACAGATTTCGTATACGGTGGCGACAAGCTCTTGCTTTTTGTAACGGAGCTTGAGTTGCCTTTGGCAAGAAGTGCAGGTATTTCACTGGTTGGTTTTTTTGATGCAGGGAATGCATTTGCCGAAGATCAAAATTATTCCTTTTCCAATCTTAAAAAAGATTATGGTTTTGGCTTTAGATGGAATTCACCCATGGGGCCGCTGCGGTTTGAATGGGGTTTTCCACTTGATCCGAAGCCAGGGGATGATAGTGTGGTGTTCAATTTTGCAATTGGTGATTTCTTTTAAGTATCTTGAAGCAAAAAGCTTCTCGTAAACAAGGAGATGGTATGATGAAGGTAAAAAGTTTATTATTGGTTCTTTGTATGGTTCTTTTTCTAGGGTCGACGGCCAGAGCAGAAAATTCTGCAAAAATTGGGTTTGTGGATTTCTATCGTGCTCTAAGCGAAGTAAATGAAGGAAAAAAAGTTTTGGCCCAACTTGAAAAAGAGGGAAAAGAAAAACAACAAAAAATGGAATTAAAGCAAAAGGATTTAGAAGCTGCAGGGAAAGATCTTGAAAAGCAGCGTCTCATTCTTTCACAAGATGCTTTTCTTAAAAAGCAAAGCGAAGTTCAGAAGAAATATATGGAATTCCAAAAAATGGGTGTAGAATTCGAGAATGAATTTTCAACTCGCAGAGCTGAACTTTCGAAACCTCTCGGCGATAAACTAAAAACAGTGATTGAAGAATATGGCCAAAAGGAAAAGTACACCGCCATTTTACCTAAAGAGACAATGCTCTATGGACCAAGCGGAACAGATATTACAGACACCATTATTGAACTCTACAATAAAAAGAAATAAGGCAGCCGTTATGTGGCGAATTGCTTTTTTCATTTTTTGTCTTTTGTTTTTAAGCACGCTTCCTCAGAAAAGTTTTTCTGCGGAAGCGTTTGCTTCTTTACGTGTTGCAATTGTAGATGTTGAAAATATTCTCAATACATCTCTTTATGGCGAGCAGGTAAAAGTTTTTTTAAACAAAGAATTTGGTGAGAGAAAAAATAAGCTAGATGACTTGGAAGTAACGCTCCAATCGCTCAAAGCGGATTTGGATGCAGAGACTCAAGAGCTTTCAGAACAAGCCGTGAATAAAAAACGGGAAAAGTATAGAAAGCTTTATCTTGAAGTGAATCAAAGATCAGTGATGATTCAACAGGAAATGAATGCGATGGAGACAAGGCTAACAGAAAAAGTGATGAGAAAAATTAAAGCCGAAATAAAAGCATTTGGCTTGAAGGAACATTTTGATCTTATTCTTGAAGAATCCGGCAGCCAAGTTCTTTTTGCAAAAGATGCGCGCAACATTACCGAAGAAGTTAAAACTCTCCTCGATAAAAAATTTAGGCAAGAGAGAAAATAATGCCACTTCCTGAAAAACTACTCGAGATTTTAGTTTGTCCTCAGTCAAAAGGACCACTAGAACAAAAAAAAGATGATGATGAACTTTTTTGTGAAACTTCAAAACTGAGATACCCAGTTCGAAATAATGTTCCCATTTTATTTATCGATCAAAGTGTTGGAGCTAGTGGCACATTGTCGAAGTCCAATCCTAAAGTAACCTTCAACGTGGTTTCTGGTCCTGATCTCGATTTAGTTTTATCGGTGGAATACAACACCTGCAAAGCTGTGTGCCGCGCGAGTTCAAATTCACAAAAAACAGCTGTTGTAAATTTAGATCTTACCCTTGCATTAGACCAAAATACAAAATCACTTATCCAAACCTACGTGCTTAAAAAGTTTAAACAAAAATCAAAAAAGAAATTGGGAAAAAAGGAAGAAGAAAATTATGGACATTTTAGACGTGCTCCAGATCTTCATCTCCACGATCCTGGACTTTCAAAATTGCACCTTATGATTTTTGTCGATTCGGAAGGCAGAACCGGAGTTCTTGACTTGGTAAGTAAAAACGGAACTTTTGTGAATGGAAAAGAAGTTGAATCCTGCTTTTTATCACCTGGAGATGTGCTCCAAATTTCTTCAACAAAACTTGTATTTGAAGGTTAGAAAATAAAGGAAGTAACAATGAAATCAATGACTGGCTATGGATCTGCAGATGGTACTGTTGGCAAAGGTGAATTGTATATTGAAATTAAAACGATCAATCACCGGTACCAAGAAATAGGCTTGAAAATTCCACCGCGCATGAGCAGCCTTGAAAAAAACTTGCGAAAAGAATTACAAAAATCGTTTTTGAGAGGAAAGATTGAATTATACATTCGAGAAAAGAAACCACTTTTTGGTGAAGCTACCTTTGCCATCAATGAAGAACTCCTTCACAATTTTCAAAAGACTTTCAAAAAATTAAGACAATCGCTTTCAAATTCCATTTCAAATGATTTTTTGCAGTATGTGGGAATTGAAAAATTCATTGCCGTTGAAGAGCGAAAGGGTTCTTACGAAAAACTTTCTTCACCCATTGTAGCTTTGTTAATAAGGGCGATAAAACAAGTTGAAAAAATGAGAGTGCAGGAAGGGAAAAATATTTCGCTGGATCAGAAAAAACGCCTGCAGCTTATTCGCTCGCATGTTAAAAAAATCCGCTTACGTTCACTGGCTACGCTTGAAGATCAAATGGATCGCATCAAAAAGAAGGTGTCGCAAGGCGGTGGTTATCTTGATGAAGAAAGGCTGCAAGCCGAGGCTCTTTACCTTGGCGGAAGGCAAGACGTTGCAGAAGAATTGACAAGGCTTGAAAGCCATTTGCAACAGTACTTAAAGCTGATTAACGAGAAAGCACCAGTGGGAAGACGCCTCGATTTTCTGTTGCAAGAAATGAATCGCGAAATAAATACCATTGGATCAAAATCATCGGATGCCCACATTTCAAATATTGTAGTTGAATCTAAATCCGAACTCGAACGCCTTCGAGAACAAGTCCAAAATATAGAGTAGAGAAGAATGGAAAAGAAAAAAGGAAAACTCTTCATTATTTCGGCTCCATCAGGAGCAGGAAAGTCAACGGTAATCAAACGCCTCTGCGCCGAAGTGCCATCTTTGTCACTATCCATTTCTTGCACCACGAGAAACATGAGGCCCGGTGAACAAGAAGGTGTTGACTACCATTTTGTTTCGGAAGAGGAGTTTGAGCGAAAGCGACAGAACGCAGAACTCTTGGAATGGGCAAAAGTTCATAATGCGTTTTATGGAACCCCAAAGCACGAACTCTTCCAACAACTTGACGCCGGGAAAAACCTCATCCTCGATATTGACGTTCAAGGTGGAAAACAGGTGAAAAAGCAATTTCCTGAAGCAATCAGCATTTTTATTTCACCACCCAGCATCGAAGCCCTTAAAGTTCGTCTGGCCATGCGTGGGACCGATTCTCCAGAGCAAGTGGACCTTCGCCTCCAAAATGCCCTCAAAGAGATGAAATACCAAAACCACTACGATTATACCTTTGTGAATGATGAGTTAGAGCAAACTATTTTGGCCATCAGACGCCTTATAACAAGCACAATCTCTTAATAACTTGAAAAATAAGCGTTTTTTCGCTATACATTCCTAACAGCTTGTTATCATTTTTGTTTTAGCTTTTTGAATTCTTTGATAGAATAACAGTTCAAGCTCAGAGCAGCTTTTTAGGTGAAAAGATATGGTTCAACTTATTGATATTATTGATGCCATTAGGGTTTACAACCCTGGCGCGGACGTGGAGCCCGTAAAAAAGGCCTACGCTTACGCCGAAAAAGTGCATCAAGGCCAGATCAGAAGGTCTGGAGAGCCATACCTGCATCATCCCCTTGAAGTGGCCCTTATTTTGTGTGGCCTACACATGGATATTCCCTCCATTGTAGCGGGAATATTGCACGACACGGTTGAAGATACGGTTGCAACCTTAGAAGAAATCGAAAGTTTGTTTGGGACAGAAGTAAGACTGCTTGTGGATGGTGTGACAAAACTTTCACAAATTCGTTTTCGGACTACCGAGGAAAAACAGGCAGAAAATTTTCGAAAGATGATTATGGCGATGGCACAAGATATCCGTGTCATCATGATAAAAGTTTCAGATCGTCTGCATAACATGCGCACCTTGTTTCACCTTCCCGAACATAAGCAAGTTATTATCGCCAGAGAAACGTTGGATATTTATGCCCCCATTTCCAATCGACTTGGTTTGCAGCAAATAAAAATGGAATTGGAAGATTTGTGCCTAAGGTATTTAAAGCCAAATGTGTTTCACCTCATCAATACAAAACTTGAACAACGCCAAACAGAACGACAAGGCGAAATTGATGAAATAAAAAATGTGATCCTCTCAAAGCTGCATGAACACAACATCAACGGAAAGCTCTATGGCAGAATGAAGCATGTGTACAGCGTTCATCGAAAAATGGAAAAGCAACATATTCCATTTGATGAAGTGCATGACATTGTGGGCTTTAGAGTTATTGTTGAAAATATTCAGCAGTGTTACGAAGCGCTTGGTATCATCCACTCTATGTGGCGCCCCGTTCCGGGAAGATTCAAAGATTACATCGCGATGCCGAAGGCAAATCATTATCAGTCACTGCATACAACCGTTATTTGCTTGCATGGTGAGCGTGTGGAATTTCAAATTCGCACAAAAGAAATGCATGATATTGCCGAGCATGGAATCGCGGCACATTGGCAGTACAAAGAAGGTAAGCTTGTTAATGACAAAGATGAAATGAAGTTTAAGTGGATTCGTAGACTTCTTCAGTGGCAACGTGAACTTTCGGATCCAACAGAATTTCTTGATACAGTAAAACTAGATCTTTTTGCAGACGATGTTTATGTTTTTACGCCAAAAGGGGAATTGCGCGAGTTTCCAAATGGCTCAACTCCAGTTGATTTTTCCTATTCCGTTCATACCAATTTGGGAAACTCAACCATTGGCGCAAAAGTGAATGGAAAAATTGTGCCTCTTCGCTATAAGTTGAAAAGTGGAGATACGGTTGAAATCATAAAACAGAAACAACAAAGACCAAACAAAGATTGGTTACAGTTTGTAAAAACAAGTCGAGCAAAAGCAAAGATAAGACAATTTTTGCGAAGTGAAGAACATGATCAAAGTGCTGCTATTGGAAAAAATCTTTTGGAAAAAGCTGCTGAGAGAACACATCTTTCCCTTTCCGATATTCTGAGCAGTGATGCCGTAGAAAAATTTGCAAAAGAATCTTCTTACGACAGCGTTGAAAAATTATTGGTTCCCATTGGATATGGAAAAATCTCAGCCCAACAAATTGTAAATCTTGTTTTAACAGAAAGAGGAGCAGAGACAAAATCACCAGAAGAAATTTCTGTAAAAAGACCTCAAAAACCAAGCTCACGCGAACCGATAAAAGTGTGTGGAATGAGTAATATGTTGGTGAGTTTTGGAAAATGCTGCAATCCCATCGCTGGAGATTCTATCTTGGGATATATCACAAGAGGGCGCGGCGTTTCTATTCATCGTTCCGACTGTCCGCGAATTATTGGGCTCGATCCCGAACGCACCATTGAAGCTGAATGGGATACAAGTGTAGAATCTAAGCGTGTTGCAAAAATTAAAGTGGTTTGCTTGAACAAACCAGGTTTACTTGCTGGCATGACAGATGCCATTACAAAGCAAGGAGCAAACATTGCGGCGGCAAGTATCAAAACAAGTGATGATAATACCGCAACCAATTACTTTGATGTTGAAATTAAAGATACAGCGCAATTGCGTTTTGTGATGAAAGCGCTTGAGAGAATTAGCGGTATTATTTCTGTGGAGAGAAGCAATGGTTGAGTCTTCGTTTAAGCGATTAGAAAAACAAGAGCGAGGAAAAGCAGGCGAAGACTTAGCTTGCCGCTATCTGAAAAAAAATGGATTCAGTATTCGAGAAAGAAATTTTTCATCTCCATATGGAGAGATTGATATTGTAGCACTCAACAAGAATGAAGTGTATTTTGTTGAAGTGAAAATGAGATCCGAAGGTTCTGTTGAATCATCTCTGGAAGCCGTTACCGTTCAAAAACAGAAAAAAATCCGAAAAACCGCAGAGTGGTATTTGTGCCGCAAAGAGAACGAAAAGCTTAGTGAGTATCCTTGCTCTTTTGCCGTAATTGCTATAGACACGAGCGGAAATAATACTTCAGTTGAATGTATTTTAGACGCTTTTGAATGATCAAAAACTTGGGAGCTTGCTTCCGAGTTTTATCCAGGGAAATCTGAAGAACGATTTTTCGGCCCCAAGGGGCCCTAGTTTTAACTGCTGGACTCGGATAAACTTATGAACCAAAATAATAAACCTTCTCACATTTTCGATCTACTCCAACAAAACGTAGAGCGCTACGCTCAAGAAACCTGCATCTTTCATAAAAATCTCGAAACAAAAAAGTGGTTGTCGCTTACATGGAAAGAACTTTGGGAAAAAGTGCTTGTCCTATCGCGAGGGCTAATTGCACTTGGTCTTATGCCTGGTGACAAAGTAGCCATCTTTTCACCAACCTGTTACGAGTGGACTCTTGCAGATCTTGCTATCCTTGCTGCTGGCGGTGTTACCGTTCCCATTTATCCATCTCTCACTTCAGAACAAATTAAATACATTTGCGAAGATTCAAAAGTAAGCATCATTTTTGCTGCAGGAAAAAAAGAATTAAAACTTTTGCCCAAAACGACACACATGAAATACATTCGTTTTGATCGAGATGGTTTTTTTGAGGCGTCCCATTATCTTGATCACATTGAACGCCTTTCCGAAACTATTCCGCTGGAGCAAATCTCTTCCAGAATTGCAGCTCTCAAATCAAGCGACGATGCTACCTATGTTTACACCAGTGGAACAACTGGAAATCAAAAAGGTGTTGTGCTTACTCACGGAAATATTCTTGCCGAAGTTGAAGCCACAAAAGAAATTATGAATTTTGGGCCAAACGACATAGGTCTGCTCAGCTTGCCTCTTCCTCATGTTTTTGCCAGGGCATCTCAATTTTATCAACTCTGTGTGGGTGCCAAGACAGCGTATGCTGAAAGCTTGGAAATGCTGGCGCTTAATTTTCGAGAAGTCAAACCACACTTTACGTGCGTTGTTCCTCGCATGCTCGAAAAAATTTACGAAAGAGTTAATGGCCAAGTGAACAAGAAAGCGCTTTGGAGAAGAAATGCATTTCATGCGGCCGTTGAAGTTGCAAAAGAATATACACAGCAAAAACAATTTCATCGACCCATTTCGTTTAAGCTAAAAAGTAAAAAAGCTCTCGCCGATTTTTTTGTGTTTCGTCAACTCAGGTCTTTGCTTGGCGGAAATATCAACACGTTTATAAGCGGTGGAGCGCCACTTGCAAAAGAACTTTCACTTTTTTTCACGGCAGCAGGTATTACCGTGCTTGAGGGATATGGCCTCACAGAAACGTTTGCCGCGGTGACGGTAAACAGAGCTGACGATTACCGTTTTGGTACAGTAGGAAAGCCAATGAAGGGCGCAAGTTTAAAAATTGCTGAGGATGGAGAAATTCTCATTAAAGGCCCGATGGTATTTTCACGCTATTTGCATTTAGAAAAAGAAACGAAAGAAGCTTTTACAGACGGATGGTTTAAATCTGGCGATATTGGTGAACTCACCAAAGATGGATTTCTCAAAATCACCGGAAGAAAAAAAGAACTCATTGTAACATCGGGTGGGAAAAAAATTGCACCTCAAAGAGTTGAAGAAGCGCTCACCACAAGCAAGTATATCGAAATGGCCATGGTCTACGGTGATGATCACAACTATCTTGTAGCCTTGCTTTCGTTGTGTCACGACGAAATTGTAAATTATGCTGGAAGGCATCACATTGTTTGGCGAGAATACAAAGATCTCATTCACAATCCAGAAATACAGCACCTTATTCAGAGTGAAGTTGAAAAAGCAAATAGTACACTTGCCCACTTTGAAACTATCAAACGATACGAAATCTTGGGCCACGTTTTTTCTGTTGAAAGCGGCGATCTTACTCCAACGATGAAGATGAAAAGATATAAAATTATTTCAAAGTACAAACATATTTTGGAAGCGCTATACGAAGAACAAAAAAGGGGGGCTTAGATGAAATCAGCTCATAATACAGGGTCAGGTCTTGCGCCAAACATTGCATGCATGTTGTGTTACCTCAATTTCCCACTTACATGTGTTTTTCCAATCTTGAGTGGAATTTTTCTTTTCATCGAACGTGAAGATAAAGATATTCGCTTTCATGCTTGGCAGTCCACTTTGCTGAGTTCTGGATTTTTGGTTCTTCTCATTGTGCTGAAAATTCTTGCTGCCATTATGGGTGCCATTGCCAGTGTGTTGGGTGTCTTGGTTGGTTTCTTCATTCCCTTTGTTTTGCTTGCGGCGCTTGGAGTTTGGGTTGTTTGTTTGCTGAAGGCTTATCAAGGCCAGCGTTGGCGTCTTCCTATTATTGGTGATATTGCAGCAAAGCAGGTTGGGCTGGACTAAATGCTTCCGAGAAAGTGGATCCTCTTTTTTATTACGCCTCTTGGTGTGCATTTTCTTCTGTCTTGCTTCGTTCCAGCATATTCACTTTGCCTTTTGCATCAGTATGCTCATGTAAGCTGTCCAGCATGTAATATGACAAGTGCCCTTATCCTGTTGATAACAGGGCGTTTCCGGGAAAGTGCTGTTGCAAATCCCTTTTTAGTGCCAGTGCTTCTTTTTCTCTTTTTTGCTTTTATTGTAGCCATTTTTAAATTACGGGTTCCGCATTGGATTCAGTTTGTTCTTCTCTTTGTTCTTCTTGTGCCATTTTTGGTAACTTGGGGAGGAAAGATTTTCGTTGTTTTTTAGAGGAGGAAGTATGGATGTAAAAACATTTCTAGAAGAAAAAGTGTTAACGAAACTGAACGAAAATCCAGATTTGATTGAAACCATTTCAGCACCAGTTGCTCTCAAATTAGATGATGATGCTCAAATGTGGATTGTAGATTGCACTCGTCATCCAGCAACTCTTGTGCAAGGCGATGCTGTAAATGCTGTTGCCACCATCCTTATGGATACCGCAACGTTTGAATCGTTGGCAGCAGGATCACTTGATCCACAAATGGCATTTATGATGGGCAAGGTAAAAGTGGATGGTGATTTGGGAAAAGCCATTAAATTTGGAGCTGTCCTTACCTAAGTGTAAAGTAAAGAAATATGAAAATTGCATTAGGCCAAATAAATACAACCGTTGCTGATTTTTCTGGAAACAAAGCGAAGATAATCAGCTGCATTCGCAAAGCGGAAAAGGAAAAAGTAGATCTTCTTCTTTTCCCTGAGCTTTGTGTTTGCGGTTATCCACCAAGAGATCTTTTGGAAAGAGAATCCTTTCTTCACAAATGTTATGAAGTGATAGAAGAGTTGAAGCAACTTAAGTCCGACGTTGCGCTTCTTATTGGCGCGCCGGAAAAAAATACATCTTTCAAAGGAAGACATCTTTTTAATAGCGCTTTTCTGCTTCATCGCGGCGAGCAACTTTTTGTGCAGCGCAAATCTTTGTTGCCTTCATATGATGTGTTTGATGAAACAAGACATTTCGAAACAGCAGATTCGCTTCATTCGTTTCAGTTTAAAGGGAAAAAAATTCTCATCACCGTTTGCGAAGATATCTGGGGCGATCTCGAAGAGAATGGAAGAAAGCTTTATGCACGCGATCCTTTGGCTGCGTTTGTTTCGGATAAGCACGACTATATTGTAAATATTTCAGCGTCTCCATTTTATGCTGAAAAGTATGAACTCAGAGAAAAAATTTTACGCAACTTTGCAAAAAAAATGAAAACGCCGCTTGTCTATTGCAATCTTGTGGGTGGAAACGACGAAATTATTTTCGATGGCCGCAGTCTTGTTTTAAATGAAGAGGGAAAGGTGCTAGCACAGGCAAAAGCATTTGAAGAAGATTTTCTTGTGTACGATTTTTCTTCTTCGCAACCCAGTAAACAAAACTCTCTTTCTGAAACAGAAGAATTATATTTAGCCCTTAAGCTTGGCTTGCATGATTATGCTGCCAAAAGCAATTTTACTTCTGCAGTGCTTGGACTTTCAGGCGGAATCGATTCTGCTGTTGTGGCTTGTTTTGCAGCGGAGGTATTTGGGCCTCAAAATGTCACCGCCTATCTTTTGCCATCTCCGTATACGTTGCAGCAAAGCATTGATGATGCACACTTTCTGGCTGATGCCCTGAAAATAAAAACGAAAACAATTCGCATTGATGAAGTCTATGCTTCATACAGAAAATCACTTCACAGCGAACATGAAATAACACTTGTGGAGGAAAATCTTCAGGCAAGAATTCGTGGCAATATTTTAATGGCGCATTCAAACAAAACAGGTGATCTATTACTTTCCACTGGAAATAAATCTGAGTTGTCCGTTGGGTATTGCACCTTGTATGGTGATATGGCTGGCGGCTTGGCTGTGATTTCTGATGTGCCCAAAATGAAAGTCTATGAACTCGCGCAGCATTTTAATCGCAAACAAAATCTTATCCCACTATCCACCATAGAACGCCCGCCTAGTGCAGAGTTGCGGCCAGATCAAAAGGATGTGGATTCGCTTCCTCCGTATGAAGTATTGGATAAAATCCTTAAACTTTATATTGAAGAAAAAAAATCAGCTGAAGATATTCTTTCACTTGGATTTTCCGGCGAAGTGGTGAAAAAAGTTTTAACCCTCGTTGACAAAAATGAATACAAAAGAAGACAAGCCGCTCCTGGTTTAAAAGTTACTTCTAAGGCTTTTGGAATTGGAAGGCGCATTCCCATTGTTTGGAAATCATTCTAGGGATTAATCGAAAGAATAAAATGAGTGGAATTTTATACATTGTTGCAACCCCCATCGGAAACCTTGAAGACATCACGCTTCGCGCTCTTCGTGTTTTGAAAGAAGTTGATTTGATTGCAGCCGAAGATACACGGCAAACAAAAAAACTCTTAACACACTTTGCTATTTCCACTTCTCTCACCAGCTATTTTCAAGGGAACGAAAGAGGAAAGTTGGAAACTCTTGTTTCGGCGTTGGAAGAAGGAAAAAATATTGCGCTTGTCTCTGATGCAGGCACACCAGGTATTTCCGATCCAGGTTATCCGCTGATTCGTGAGGCGGTTTTCCGAGGGATAAAAGTTGAAGTTATTCCAGGTCCATGTGCAGCCATTTCAGCTCTTGTTGGAAGCGGGCTTCCCACCGATCGTTTTAGCTTCATCGGATTTTTGCCCGATAAACCTGGTAAACGTAAAAAAGTTTTAGAAGAACTTAAATCGTTTGAGCACACGCTGATTTTTTATGTCTCAAAATGGAAAATAGAAAAAACACTTCAAGATTGTTGTGAAGTATTTGGCAATAAACCTGCGGTGCTTGCAAGGGAACTCACAAAACTACACGAAGAATCACTCCGAGCTTCACTTGAAGAGCTGGCGGAAATCTGCTCACAAAGAGAACTAAAGGGCGAACTAGTTTTGCTCATTGGGAATGCATAAAAAAAGCCCCGCCAAATTGGAGGGGCTTTTCTGTTTGAGGTTTTAATTTCTTAGTGTGCAGCTTTTGCGTCTTTGTTGTCGTCGCCTTCAGTAAACTCGGCATCAACCACATTTTCATCTTGTTTTGCTTCGGCCTTCGCTTCACCGTCTCCTGCTTCAGCTTTGGCAGCATCTGCAGTTGCCTTGTACATGTGCTCGGCGAGTTTGTGTGAAGCTTGTGTGAGTTCTTCGCTTGAACTTTTAATTTCATCTATATTTTTTGACTCAATTGCTTTTTTTGTCTTTTCAAGGGCAGCTTCAACATTTTTAATGTCATCAGCAGAAAGTTTGTCTTTGTTTTCTTTCAGTGTTTTTTCTACCGAATGCACAAGCATGTCAGCTTGGTTTCTGGTTTCAACTTCTTCTTTTCTTTTTTTGTCTTCCGCTTCATGAGATTTTGCATCTTTTACCATTTTCTCAATTTCATCTTTAGAAAGACCAGTTCCAGATGATGAGGTAATGACAATTTTTTGTTCTTTTTGTGTTGCAAGATCTTTTGCGGAAACATTTACAATTCCGTTTGCATCAATATCAAAGGTTACCTCAATTTGTGGAACACCTTTTGGTGCAGATGGAATTCCTTCAAGGTTGAAGCGACCAAGTGTTCTGTTGTCAGCAGCCATTGCACGCTCACCTTGGAGCACGTGAATTTCAACGGAAGTTTGACTGTCGGCAGCCGTTGAAAAAACCTGGCTCTTACGAGTTGGAATGGTGGTATTGCGTTCGATGAGTGCAGTTGAAACTCCACCAAGGGTTTCAATACCAAGCGAAAGGGGAGTAACATCAAGAAGTAGCATGTCTTTTACATCACCAGCCAGCACACCCGCTTGTACAGCGGCTCCGGCGGCAACAACTTCATCTGGATTCACACCTTTATGAGGCTCTTTCCCGAAAAAGTTTTTCACAAGTTCTTGCACTTTTGGAATGCGAGTTGAGCCACCCACAAGAATCACTTCGTGAATTTCTGAAGCTTTTTTTCCTGCATCTTTCAGTGCTAACTCACAAGGTTTTAAGGTTTTATTCATGAGATCACCTACAAGTGCTTCAAATTTTGCACGAGTAAGTTTGATGTTCATGTGTTTTGGGCCAGATTGATCTGCAGTTAAGAAGGGAAGATTCACGTCTGTTTCCATGGTTGAACTCAATTCAATTTTTGCTTTTTCAGCAGCTTCTTTCAAACGCTGAAGCACCATTTTGTCTTTGGAAACATCGATGCCCTGATCTTTTTTGAATTCGTTGATGAGGTATTGAATGAGTTCTTCGTCGATGTTATCGCCGCCAAGATGGGTGTCACCATTTGTAGAAACTACTTCAACAACGTTCTCACCAATTTCAAGAATTGAAATATCAAACGTACCACCACCAAAATCGAAAACGGCAATGGTATGGTCTTTGTCTTTATCCAGCCCATAAGCAAGTGCTGCAGCGGTAGGTTCATTTACAATGCGTTTTACATCGAGGCCGGCAATTTTCCCAGCATCTTTGGTGGCTTGACGTTGGCTGTCGTTGAAGTAAGCAGGAACGGTGATAACCGCTTCTTTAACTTCTTCACCAAGATAGTTTTCGGCAGCGCGTTTCAATTTTCTTAAAATGTGAGCTGAAATTTCGGGAGGAGAAAGTTCTTTGTCTCCCACTTTGATTCTAGCGTCGCCATTTGCACCAGCAACAACATGATATGGCATTTTTTCAGCTTCCGTTTTTACTTCGGCATATTTATCGCCCATAAAACGCTTCACGGAAAAAATCGTTTTTTCTGGATTTGTAATAGACTGACGTTTTGCAGCTTGGCCCACGATGATCTCATCATCCTTAAACGCAACAACGGAGGGCGTTGTACGAGCACCTTCTTCGTTTGTGATAATTTTAGGTTCTCCACCTTCCATGATGGCTACTACCGAATTGGTGGTTCCAAGATCGATTCCAATGATTTTTCCCATTCTCTACTCCTTCAGTTTAGAAATGAACGTTATAAATGTAAGGCGAAGATGGGGGCTCAGTCTTCAGAGTCAAGCTAGCAAATTGATTTTTTTCACCTTTTTTGATTTTCCGAGCAATATCTTGACTTTAGAAGCAGAATCTCCAATTTAAGGGCTCATTTTTTCAGGATTATCAAGGAGTAAGGATGTCAAAACGCTGTTATTACGAGGTATTGTGCATAGAGAAAACAGCCTCTGCGGCGCAAATTAAAGCCGCCTACCGGAAGCTTGCGCTTCAGCATCACCCAGACCGCAATCAAGACGATGCTACTGCAGAAGAGCGTTTCAAAGAAGCAAGTGAGGCCTATGAGGTGCTCTCGGATCAGCAAAAACGCCAGATCTACGACACCTACGGACACCAAGGTCTTTCTGGTCAGGGGTTTCAGGGTTTTTCAGGAATGAACGTGGAAGATATTTTTTCTTCCTTCGGAGATATTTTCGAAGACTTTTTTGGAATGGGTGGCGGCCGTGGTCGCGGACGTTCATCAGCAGGGCAAGCTGGAAATAATTTGCGTTACGATATGGAGATTAGCCTCAAAGAAGCTTACTACGGTTTGGAAAGAGAAATCGAAGTCAGCACGTTAAAGGCTTGTGCCGATTGTGAAGGTTTGGGGCGTGAAGCGGGCTCTTCGCTGAAAACCTGTGCTCATTGTGGTGGCTCTGGCGCAGTGACGCAACGCCAAGGTTTTTTTGTCGTGCAAGTAGCGTGTCCCATTTGTCGTGGTCAAGGGCAGATGATTGAAAAACCATGCAAAACTTGTCACGGCCAAGGAAGAACGCAGCAAAAGAAAAAACTTCAGGTCAAAATTCCCGCCGGAGTTGATACTGGCATGAGGCTTGTGTTGCGTGGTGAAGGTGAAGCTGGCATCGCCGGTGGTGCGGCCGGAGATTTATATGTGTTTGTGCAGGTGAAAGCAGATAAGCACTACGAACGAAACGCAACTGACCTCATCAGTCAAGTTGACATTACTTTTTCGCAAGCGGCTTTGGGCGATAAAATTGAAGTGAACACTTTTGATGAAAGCCACACTATCAACATTCCAGCAGGAACGCAGTCGCATGACGAATACAGAATGAAAAAGATGGGATTCCCTGATGTTCATCATCACAAACGTGGAGATCATCTTGTTTATTTTCGTGTGAAAACACCAACAAAACTTTCGAAAAAGCAACGTGAACTGTTTGAAGTGTTGGCAAAAGAAGAAAAAAAATAATTGTGCGTTTTACATTTTTGTTTCAAAAGGGTAGCTGTCTTAGTTCAACTTTTTAAAGAGGGCTTATGCTACGAATATTTCCTTTATGTTTTGTTCTTTTTCTTTCACTCATTTTTTCCCCTTCAGGTTTTGCAAAATCATATTCTTCACATCTTAATAGTGTAAGCAGAGACGGAAAAATCTACAACTTT
Source organism: Deltaproteobacteria bacterium CG11_big_fil_rev_8_21_14_0_20_42_23 (assembly GCA_002796345.1). NCBI lineage: Bacteria > Deltaproteobacteria > Deltaproteobacteria bacterium CG11_big_fil_rev_8_21_14_0_20_42_23. Next base: position 53,195 of record PCXC01000028.1, read on the forward strand.
GAAGCTTGGGATGCAGATCTTATTTGGAATGCTAGTTTTTTTTCGGATGCTTTTCGAAATGCGCAAGCCCAGAAACATGCAAAAATAAAGTATCTCAACCCAACAGAAAAAGCGCACTGGTTTGCCGAACAAAACAAACTCCAATCTGAATACTGGGATTTTTTTGTGAGCGTTTATACCAAAAAAGCTTACAAGCAAATCAGTGAAGGGAAAAATACGTTTTGGGAATTTGTGCTGCTCACCGAAAACGGCGACAAGATCGCGCCGCTGAGTGTAGAGATGATTCCGCTCAGTCCTTACTACAAAGTGCTATATCCCTACATCGACAGATGGTCTATGTTGTATCTCATTCGTTTTCCAAAAGTTGAACTTGGAAAATCCTTTAGCCTTACTTCCCGCAGTGTCATTGGAAAATCTTCGTTGAAGTGGAAAGTGAAGTAGCATCACTTTTTCCGAGGAGCTCTTTGCAATACCGTATCTTTTTTCTCAGACTCTCTTTTTTCGGGATAGTCGAGATTGAAGTGTAACCCGCGCGATTCTTTTCGCTGGCATGCAGAACGAATAATTAAATCGGCAACAAGGGCAAGGTTTCTCAGTTCGATAAGATTGTTGGTAAGTTTAAAATTCCAATAGTACTCTCTGATTTCTTCACGCAACAAATTGATACGTTTTTTTGCACGGTCGAGACGTTTGTTTGATCTTACGATACCAACATAATTCCACATGAGTCGTCTGACTTCATCCCAATTTTGAGTGATCACCACTTCTTCATCGTTATCGCTTGTGCCTTCGCTATTCCAGTCGGGAATGGGAAAGGTTTCCATTTTTACTTCTTGAACGAAGCTTATACTTTTTTGCGCTGCAAAGTGAGACACAACAGCACCTTCAAGAAGAGAGTTCGAGGCTAGCCTGTTTGCTCCATGCATTCCAGTGCACGCCACTTCGCCGCATGCGTAAAGCCCAGCAACATCAGTTTCGCCGTGGATGTTGGTCACAACGCCGCCGCAAAAATAATGTGCAGCAGGAACAACAGGCAGAGGACTGTGACAAGGATCAAAACCAAAACCCTTGCAAGTAGCGTAAATAGTGGGGAAGCGGTCTTTTATTTTTTTTGCCTTCAAGTGAGTGAGGTCTAAATAAACGCACTCATCTCCACTTTTTTTCATTTCAAAATCGATAGCTCTGGCCACGATATCACGCGTTGCAAGCTCGGCGCGAGGATCATGATCTTTCATAAATAAAGTACCGTCTTTGCGACGAAGTAATGCGCCTTCACCACGGAGGGCTTCGGAAAGCAAAAACGATTTTGCTTGAGGATGGAAAAGACAAGTAGGGTGAAACTGAACGAACTCCAAATTGGCAACTCTGCAGCCAAGCCGATAGGCCATCGCAATGCCGTCGCCAGACGCTACATCAGGATTGCTGGTGTAGACATACACTTTTCCAGCACCACCAGTGGAAAGCAGAGTGACATGAGATTGAAACGTAATGATTTCATTTGTTGCAATATCGAGAATGTACGCGCCAATGCATCGCCTTGGTTTGGAACTCAATTTTTTGTTGGTGATGAGATCGATGGCAATATGATGTTCAAAAAGAGTGATGTTCTCAGTATTTTTTACTTGTGAAATTAAAGCATCTTGAATGCTTCTTCCGGTTGCATCTTGTGTATGAAGAATTCTTTTTTGTGAATGACCACCTTCTCGTGTTGTGGTGAGATGCTTTCCTTTTTTCGCAAACTTCACACCGTATTTCCCAAGCTCTGCAATGTCTTCTGGCGCGTGCTTTACTATTGCTTCAACAACGTCTTTCTTGCAGAGGTCATCGCCCGCAGACAACGTATCTTCAATGTGTTGCTCGAAGCTATCACTTGTTTCTGTAACGGAAGCAATTCCACCTTGTGCGAAGTATGTATTGCAATCTCTGAGCCCTCGCTTGGTGACGATGGCAACTCTTCCGAAAGGCGCAACTTTGAGTGCATACGATAAGCCCGCGATGCCGCTGCCAATAACAAGATAGTCGAATTGATTCATCATGCGAGAGGCTCTTAAAAGAAACAGCAAAAAGATACAATCGTTTTGACAAAATATATTTTGCAGTTCATACACAGGCGATATGATCACACGACTAAAACAACCTGGCATTTTGAATTGGCCAAATCTTATCACCATGGGGCGCCTCGTGGCGGTTCCTATTTTGCTGATTGTCATGCTGTTTCTGAAACCAGAGCCAAGCACCATGAAGTCGAATGCGTTTATTTCGCTTTTTAGTGCAGTTCTTTTTGCGGCGGCAATGCTCTCTGATATGCTTGATGGCTATCTTGCCCGTCGGTACAAAATCATGAGCAATTTTGGTTCCTTTCTCGATCCCCTTGCCGATAAGCTTCTTTTTCTTACCGGCATGGTGATGTTTATCGAAGTTCACCGTCTGCCGGCGTGGCTTGTGGTGTTGTTTTTATTGCGCGAAGTAACCGTGACGGGTTTACGCAGTGTTGCCATCGATAAGGGCGTGGTGATTGCAGCCTCAAAATGGGGAAAATATAAATCCGCTTGTATTTCTGCATCTATGATTTCCTTGCTCTTGTATTATCCTTTTTTCGGCATTGCCTGGAAGCACATTGGCTGGTTCTTTTTGTGGCCGGCTTTGGCCTTAAGCCTCATCTCGGGTTTTGATTATTGCTGGGGTTTTTATGCCGGAATGAAGTCCCAATCAAAATCTTGACAAGCTTTTACGGGAAGGATAAGAAGCGCAACTTCGTTGTTCTGCAAAAAAAATATGCGGGAGTGGCTCAGGGGTAGAGCGTCACGTTGCCAACGTGAATGTCGCGAGTTCGAATCTCGTCTCCCGCTCAAAAAAAACATCCGAAAGGATGTTTTTTTGTTTCCTCTCATACACCACTGGCTGGTTCATCCCAACTACCTGATTCTCAAAAACTTTTTCTCCTTTTTTCTTTGACAAATGAAAGTCATGAAACTAAGTTGCGCACACTTTTTCTCTCTTGGCTAAGTAGCCAAAATTCAAAGGGAAATTGGCCGGAGGATATTATGTGTGCAGTAGCAATAGAACCAAATGAACAACAAAAAAGCTCAGAATTTGCAAAGTTGTTCGAAGAAAGTACCAAAACAACCGAACTCAAAGAGGGTGAGGTAGTAAAGGGTAAAGTGGTCGCGATTACTCGTGACTCGGTAGTAGTAGATGTAGGCTTTAAGTCTGAAGGACGTATCTCTATAGATGAATTTCTAGGAGCTCACGGCAAGATTAAAGCAGAAGTTGGTTCAGATGTAGAAGTGCTTATTGAAGAGTTTGAGGACGAAGACGGTCTTTTAGCCCTATCAAAAGAAAAAGCTGACGCCCTTAAAACGTGGGATAGGCTTGAAGAAGTTGCAGAGAAAAACCAAGAAATCGAAGGAACCATTATCTCAAAAGTAAAAGGTGGATTGTCAGTAGATATCGGCATCAGAGCCTTCCTTCCTGGTTCACAGATTGATCTTAGACCCATCAGAAATCTCGACAAATTTATTGGCGAAACCTGTGCGTTTAAAATTATTAAACTCAACAAACGTCGTGGCAATGTAGTGCTTTCACGCAAAGCGGTTCTTGAAAAAGAACGCGAATCACTTCGCAAAGAAACCTTGGCTACTATTCAAGAAGGCCAAGTGTTTGACGGCATCGTGAAAAACGTAACTGACTACGGTGTGTTCGTAGACCTTGGTGGTATCGATGGTCTTCTTCACATTACCGATATGTCTTGGGGCAGAATCAACCATCCTTCAGAAATGTACAAACTTGGCGATGACATCCGTGTTGTAGTGCTTAAGTTTGATGCTGAAGGTGAAAAAGTTTCACTTGGATTGAAACAACTTTCTGAAGATCCTTGGGGCGATGTTGAAGGCAGATTCCCAGTTGGTTCAAAAGTAAGTGGAAAAGTAGTAAGCCTTGCAGACTACGGTGCCTTTATTTCTCTTGCCGATGGAGTTGAAGGTTTGATTCACATTTCAGAAATGAGCTGGAGCAAAAAAATTAAGCATCCTTCAAAAATCTTGAATGCTGGCGAAGAAGTTGAAGCCATTGTTCTTGATATCGACAAAGAAACTCGTCGTATTTCTTTGGGCTTGAAACAAATCATGGCGAATCCTTGGGATGAACTTGAAAACAATTTCTCGCTTGGAACAAAATTGAAAGCTACTGTTCGCAACATTACAGATTTTGGTTTGTTTGTTGATGTTGGTGCAGACATCGATGGTTTGGTGCACATTTCAGATTTAACGTGGGTTCAAAACTTTGCAACGCCTGCAGAAAAATTCAACAAAGGTGACGAGTTTGAAGTGATCGTTCTTCAGATCGATCCTGAAAATGAACGCTTCTCATTGGGCTTGAAACAATTGCAAGACGATGCTTGGGATATCATCAACAAAAAATATAAACTTGGAACAGAAGCTGCTGGAAAAATTGTAGCAAAAAATGAACTTGGCGCTATTGTTGAACTTGAAAAAGGTGTACAAGGTTTAGTTCCTGCAGATAAACTTTCTGCTGATGCTAATGTTGGCGATGAACTTCAATTGCGTGTTTCTAAAACAGAACCAAATGAACGTTCGTTTCAGCTTGAACCACAAGCATAAACGCAAGTGAGATAAGGGGAGACAGTGAAAATTGGTCGTATCCTTATTATTGTAATGTTGTGTCTCATTGTTATTGGGGGCGCATTTTCGGTAGGATCTGCAGTGTCTTTCTTTGCGCTGAGCTCAAATGAAGATGAACTGTATTTCTTAAATAAAGGAAATGTTGCCCTCATTTCAATTGAGGGGGAAATTTTTACTTCCGAAAAAATTATCGAAGAGTTGCGGCTTGCAAAAAGAGATCCTTCCATAAAAGCAGTTTTACTTCGTCTTAATTCTCCAGGTGGAGCAGTTGGGCCGTCGCAAGAAATTTTGGAAGCTGTAAAAGATGTGAAAACGGTAAAACCTGTGCTGGCCTCAATGGCTGCTATAGCGGCATCTGGTGCATATTACATTGCGTGTGGAGCTACAAAAATTATTGCAAATCCGGGAACCATTACCGGTTCCATCGGCGTGATTATGACACACTTTGAAGTAGGAAATTTACTTAAGTGGGCAAAGGTTTCTCAAGAGACAATCAAAAGTGGAGAATACAAAAATTTATTTCCGCTCGATAGAAAACTAAACGTAAAAGAGCGAAAATTCTTACAGTCCATTATTTTAGAAATTTATGAACAGTTCAAAAATGATGTCGCTGAGCTTCGTCATCTTGATCCAAACTTTGTAGCAAGTGTTGCAGATGGTCGAATTTTCACCGGAGTAAAAGCTAAAGAGCTTGGTCTTATCGATGAAATTGGTGGCTATTCAAAAGCAACAGAAATGATAAAAGAAATGGCGGGAATAAAAGGCGAAGTGCAGTTCAAAGAAAAAAAGGAACGCCAAAGTTTTTTCCGATCGTTTGTTGAAGAAGCAAAGTTAGCCACAAAAGAAGCGAGCAGTGTTTTTGGAAGTGATGTGTACATTCCTATGTTTCAGAGTTTCTAAAATCCCATCCATTGAAGGAGGAGTTTTGAATAAGAGTGATTTAATTGAAATTATTACCACGAAACTAAATAATCTTTCAGCGCGTGATGTTGAAGTGATCATCAACACGATTTTTGATAGCATGACACAAGAATTGCAAACCGGTGGTCGTATCGAAATTAGAGGTTTTGGCAGCTTCGAAGTGCGTACTCGAAATCCTCGCACGGGCAGAAACCCTAAAACAGGCGCAACGGTAAAAGTAACAGAACGTCGTGTTCCCTTTTTCAAAGTGGGAAAAGAACTTCGTGAGAGAGTGAATAATGGCGCATAGTATAATAGCTCCGTGGAGAATGGACTTTATACAACGTGCACATGATGGGCTAGAGGGGGAATGTGTTTTTTGCGCTTCCCAAAAAGCCAGTGACGCACGTGAAGCGTTGGTGCTTTACAAAGGCAAATCAGTTTTTGTGGTGATGAACAAATACCCTTACACCAATGGTCACCTTCTTATTATTCCCAACCGACATCTTGCCGAATTAAGTGAACTCAACGCTGACGAACAGCAAGAAATCTTGAGCCTCTCTGCAAAATCTATCGAAATCTTAAGGGAAAACTTTAAGGCTGCAGGATTTAACTGTGGTTTCAATTTTGGTCGTGCAGCTGGAGCTGGTATTTTGGATCACCTTCATTTTCACATTGTTCCGCGTTGGGTGGGCGACACCAATTTTCTGCCGGTTTTAAGTGATATCAGAACCATGCCAGAATATCTTCACGATACTTACGACAGATTACTTCCTGCTTTTCAAAAGTAAGTCCTTGTTTTTCATCCTAAAACTTTGCACAATGAAACAGCTTTTGTGATCAGAAAAGAATAATAACTTGTTCTTCACGTGGAGGTTTTATGTTGCGATTTATTTTTGTAGTTCTTCTCACTGCACTTTTCTTTTTTCTCCTCGACTTCATCTACTGCAATTTAAACGACGCCGTGTTTGGGTATCAGCTTGTGTTTAGCTTCGGCATTCCAAAAGTGCTTCTGTATGAATCCGTTCCTCTCCCATTGGGATTTGTACTGCTGGTAAGCTTTTGCGCCGGCATGCTGGCAGTTGCATTTCTAGAAGCTGTTCCATGTTTCTACAAAACCTTGGAAGTGCGCTCAAAAAATAAAAAGATTCGAAAACTCGAAAAAGAAATCAAAAATTTGAAAGAAGAATCAAAAAAGCAACATGATGGGGATACTGATAAAACGTTGATGGGACTTT
>PCXC01000028.1:60008-115831 GCA_002796345.1 Deltaproteobacteria bacterium CG11_big_fil_rev_8_21_14_0_20_42_23
GTGAAAAAACAAAACAGAGGATAATAAAAGAACGAAAATGCCAGGATAAAGAACATTCTAACCCCGAACACCTTTTCGTGAGCGTTTAATGTTTTTCAGCTCAACGCCTTTTTTCTCTTTTTCTTTTTTGGGATCTGAAACCTTTGACCCTTTCACCTTAAGCAACGAATGCAATTGCTGCGCATGAATCTCAGCACGGTTTTGCGGCTGCATGCTAAATTTTGAACGCTGTGATTCCAGCTCATTTAACTTTTGATTTCCAAGCCCAGCCATGTTGCCTGTTTCAATCATAGTGTCAAAAATGAGTTCAAGTCTTCTCATAGGAGAGGGGAAGAGTTCGAGCATGTTTCCAATTTCATCTTTTCCAGCTTCATCCATGCGAATGAGATTATTTTTGTCTTTATACTTAAGGCAAAATTCTGTCAGAAACGTTTCAAGATCTGCAGCACTCAAACTGCAAGAGGGCTTGATGCTGCCATCAAACAGTTCGGACAAACCTTCGTGGGTATAGAGGCCTTCGTTGATGAGGCTTGCCTCGAAGGGTGCATAAATTTCACCTTTGTAGCGAAACTGATCTATTTCAGAAAACTGTTTTTCACTCAGCAAATAATTGCCATCATCTTGCAAAAACTGCTGCATAAAATTCATCCATTGCGGAAGCGATGTTTTTTCAGTGTCGATGAAACCCAAGTGCCACAGGCCTTCAGCGTCATCATGAGAGAAAAGGGCATGAGTGCCATCTTCATTTTTTTCGATGGTGTCCCACAAATACTGCATCACGCTGTTGTCATTGAAGATCAAACTCATAGTTTTTTCCTTTAGTATTTTGTCATTGCGAAGAAGCGCAGCGACTGTGGCAATCTCCTCTGACAATTCAAAAATCGAGATCACCACGTCGCTTTGCTCCTCGTGATGACAAGAAAAAGTATAGCATGCTTCCAAAAAGGCACAAAACTTTTCTCTTTTCACCTTTTTCATCAAAACAAAAGGCCACAAAAGTGGCCTTGAGTGCTTTATGAAAGTGAGATCTCTTTATCCAATGGAAAGCGTTGGAGTGCCATAGTCATAAGCTCTTCGTGGATCTTGTGTTACCGCTTCAACAGTGGCTTCTGTTTTTTTCAACTCTGTGGTTTTAACCGCAATAAGTTCTTTAGCTTGCTGTGCATTCTGCAAACGAAGTTCAGCTTCAATTTCTGCATTTTTAGCTTCTGGTATAGAAGCGATAGCTAATTGCTTCTCTGTTTCAGCGTTTGTTTTGATGTCTTTTTCAATCCCGGCGAGACCTTCTTGAAATGCAAATTGGCTTTCTTGCATGCGCGTTTGAATGGCCATGCCGTAAACTTGGCCAACAACAGACACAATTGAAGCACCTGCGCCAAGCCCATTCGCAACAGTTTGATCCTTCATCGCTTCGATTTGAGACGTGAAGTACTGATCCATAGTTGTTGGATCAATGACAGTGCCTTGACTTGTAATGGGATTATTAATGTCTATAGCCATAGAAAACCTCTCTTATTAAACGTTAGCGGCAAACGGATTTCCGTAGCCATAATTTTCTCTGCCTGAACCATAAGCCTGCATGAGTTCCAAGCGTTCCGTTTTTGCACCTTCAACCACTTGCGCCAAACGAAGTTGATGCGCTTGCGCAGTTTCTCCAGCGGTAATTGCACCTTTAATTTGGGCAAGCTGCACTTCTTTCTGGGCTTCGATTGCCTTCACCGTTGTTGCCTCTTTTTCAAGGAGTACGTCTTTATTAAAGCTAGCAATCTTTACCTCTGATTTAAACTTTTCTGCGACCACTTCTGAATTCCAACGATTGGTAAGAATACTTCCAATCACGTTTCCAACAGCGATGCCTGTTTTTTCAATACCATTCCAAAAAGCACCAGATGCTTGCGCGTCGATTAATTGTTTAACAGTATCGTTGTTAAGTTTTTCAGTGCTTGCATTAATCCTCAAATTAATTCCGGGCCCACTTACATTCCCAAGGTCGCTACCTACATTTGACCAAGAATTGAGTTCAGTTGTCCCTGCATTTGGTGCACCTGCTGCTATTGTGTTTTCTGCCATATTTCCTCCTTTAGCCCAATGAACCTGCTGGGGTTCCGTGTGAGCGGGTTGGTCTGTTTACTGCCACTTTAGTGTCGTGAGCTGCTTCAAGTTTTGCGAGCTCTCTGGCACTCTTTGCATTTTTGGTTTCAAGACGTTCTGCCAGCATGGTTGCTGTCATAGCGCCTGCGCCAGCAGCGCGCTGTGCTTTGACGCGATTGATTTTATCACGAGCAGCCGCCATGCGTTTTTGCTTTGTAGCTTCATTCGTTATCTTCTTCTGGTAGCTCTTTTGGGTGGCTTCATTTTTCTTTTGATAATGAATTTGCACACCAGTTGTGAGAAGAGCTGCACCAATCATCACGATTCCAAGAAACATAAAATTCTCCTTCTTACGCTAACATTATCGGGATGGGCTGAGGCTAAAGTTGCCTTTTCCACTGATTTTTTTAAGTTTTTTTTGCCTTTTTTCTGGAAGCCAGGAAAATCTTGCTATCTGCTTGAAATCACCGTAGGAATCCGACATGCAAAACCTGCTCAAAGACGCCAAAATGGGGAATATAAAGGCTTTAGCCAGGCTCATCAGCACGCTTATAGAAGGGGGAAAAACCGATCTTTCTTTGCTTTCCCAGCTCGCGGATGCCAGGAAACAAGCCCATGTAGTGGGCATTACTGGCCCTCCCGGAGCTGGAAAATCAACCCTCACCAACCTGCTTATTTCGCGCTATCGCAAGCGTGGGTTCAAAGTGGGCGTTTTGGCCATCGACCCCAGTTCTCCTTTTACGGGCGGCGCTCTTTTGGGCGATCGCATTCGCATGCTGGGCCATGCCGAAGATAAAGACGTGTTCATCCGTTCGCTTGGCAGCCGCGGCATGACGGGCGGGCTCGCCAGACACACCGAAGAAGTGCTGTGTGCCTATGCTGCGTGCGGCTTCCATCATATTATAGTTGAAACGGTTGGCGTGGGCCAAACTGAGCTTGGCATTATGGAGCTTGCCGATACCAGCGTGGTGGTTCTTGTTCCAGAATCTGGCGACACCATTCAAACCATGAAGTCCGGCTTGCTTGAAGCCGCCGACATTTTTGTGGTGAACAAGGCCGATAGAGAAGGGGCTTCGCAGTTTTCAACAGCGCTTCGGGTGCAAAAGGAAATCAACAGCAAGGCTTCAAAGTGGGATGTCCCCATTGTGCTTACGCAAGCCATAAATGACGAAGGCATCGATGACCTCTTTAGCCTCTTGCAAGATCACGAACACTTTGTGCACACGCATCCCGAGATGACCGAAAAGAAAATGACACTGGTTCTGCAATCGTTTTTAGATTTACTCCGCGACGAAAGTTTTTCTCGTCTTCTGCGATCTTTAGAACAAGATGCATCCTTTAAACGTATTCTTGAAGACGTAAAAGCGGGAAGCCTCAATCCCTATCAAGCGCTTGAAAAAGTGATGGCGCTTACATCTTTTTCTGATGGAGTGCACCGCTAATGCAGATAGAAGCCAAAGCCCTTACTCCCATGATGAAGCAATACCTTGAGATCAAACAAGAATGTACGGATGCATTGTTGCTGTATCGACTGGGCGATTTTTACGAGCTCTTTTTTGACGACGCCGTAACCGCCGCAAAAATTTTAGACATCACCCTTACCTGCCGAAACAAAAACAGCGACGATCCCGTTCCGTTGTGCGGTGTGCCGTATCATTCCGTGGAACCCTACATTACCAAATTGTTGGAAGCCGGAAAAAAAGTGGCCATCTGCGACCAGATTGAAAATCCTGCCGAAAGCAAAGGGGTGGTGAAACGCGCTATCACGCAGATTCTCACGCCTGGTGCTATCGCCAGCAGTGAACACTTGAGTGCAAAGAAAAATAATTACATCGCCTGTGTCTACGAAAAGAAAGGGCAGTTTGCCTTTTCTCTGGCCGATCTCTCCACTGGATTTTTTTCACTCGCCGTTACAAGCCTTGCCGAAGAGCTTCTTGATGTTTTGTCTCATTACGAGCCTCAAGAATTTTTACTTTCAGATCAAGCAAGTGAGCGTTTGCTTTCATTGTTGAAACCAGTTTTTAGCAAGGCGCTCTTTAGCACTACCGCTTCCAGAAACTTTAATTCTGCAGGGGTGAAGCCATTTATTTCGGATGAACTTGAAGCAGAGCTTGAAGAAATAGCCTTCGATACAGCAGGTGCCTTGCATCGCTATTTAACTGAACTTCAGAAGGCACCCTTAAAGCACATTGAAGCTTTTCAATCACTTTCGCTGCAAGATCATATGCTTTTAGATCTTGCCACCAAACAAAACTTGGAACTCACCACAACGCTTCGAGAAGGAAAGCACGAAGGTTCGCTGTTGTGGCTTTTGGACAAAACTTCAAGCGCTATGGGTGCTAGGCTTTTGCGTTCGTGGATTGTTCAGCCACTTCTTTCGCGGAAAAAAATTGAAGAGCGACTCGACATTGTGGAAGCCTTTATGAGTTCTGGCGAATTTCTTCGAAAAGTAAAAAATGTTTTTGAACAGGTATACGATCTTGAACGTATTACTACAAAAGTTTTACTCGAAAGTGCGCATGCCCGCGATTTACTTGCCTTAGCCGATACACTTGCCCTTGTTCCAGAGCTCAAAAAACTTTTTTCAGAAGAAGGCGGCGCGCTCAAAAAACTTGCAGAAGAAATGTCTTCTTTTCCCGAGCTTGTTGAAAAAGTGAAAGAGAGTTTGCTTGATGAACCCTCACTTTCTTTGCGTGATGGATTTATTATGCGCGATGGCATCAGCCCGGAACTTGATGAACTCCGCTCTCTTGCGAGAGATGGCAAAAAAATGATTGCCGCAATAGAAGCAGAAGAACGTGCAAAAACAGGAATTCACTCACTCAAAATTAAATACAATAAAGTGTTTGGATATTTTTTAGAAGTGACTCATGCGCATACAGAAAAAATTCCTGCACACTACATTAGAAAACAAACTTTGGTGAATGCAGAGCGCTACATCACCGAAGAGTTAAAAATATTAGAAGAAAAAGTCTTGGGCGCCGAAGACAAAATGAAGGCGCTTGAATACCAACTCTTTGTACAGCTTCGCACATGGGCTGCACAATATGGTGTCCACGTCTTTTCTTTGGCTCGTCTGTTGGCAAAAGCAGATGTTTTGCTTTCGTTTGCACTTGTCTCTCTTGAAAAAGCGTACACGCGCCCGGTTTTTTCTCAAGCAACTGACTTACACTTTGAACAGTCACGACATCCAGTTGTAGAAAGCATTTGCGAGGAGCGCTTTGTTCCAAATGATGTGCATCTTTCAGAAAAAGATGGAAACTGTTTGCTGATTACAGGTCCAAACATGGCAGGAAAATCAACGCTGATGCGCCAAGTAGCACTTATGGCGTTGATGGCTCAGATTGGGTGCTTTGTTCCTGCACGACATGCGAAGCTTGGCATTGTTGACCGTATTTTTACACGCATTGGAGCTTCAGATGCCTTATGGAAAGGGCACTCTACGTTCATGGTGGAAATGTCAGAAATGGCGCACATCTTAAAAAAGGCAACGGAAAAAAGTTTGATTATTGTAGATGAAATTGGCCGCGGTACTTCAACGTTTGATGGCCTCTCGCTTGCGTGGGCCTTGGCAGAAGATCTGCACGATCGCATTAAAGCCCGAACTCTTTTTGCTACACACTATCACGAGCTGATTGAGTTGGCAGAAAGCAAAGCGCACATGAGAAATTTTCACATTGCAGTAAAAGAATCGGAAGGGGGAGTTGTTTTTCTTCGCACACTTCTTCCCGGTGGAGCTTCCCACAGCTATGGTATTGAAGTAGCTTCACTTGCCGGTATTCCATTGCACATTACGCAAAAGGCAAAAAAAGTAATGAAGCAACTTGAAGCAAGAACAGCGGCAGCCAATGATCAAAAGCATACACCACCACAGCTTTCTTTTTTCGAACCAGATTTGCGGCACAAAGATATTGTGGAAGAACTTGCCCAGCTTAATCCAAATCAACTCACTCCACTTGAAGCCTTGCAATTTCTTTCTCAGATGAAGGGGAAAATATCAGAGAAGGCTTGAACCTTTTTAAGCTTTATGTACAATGCCCAACATGCGCAAAGTCCTTGTTTTTCTTTCTCAATTTTTTCTTGTGCTTCTTTTTTGCAGCACGCTTTTTGCGGAAACGTTTTATTCTCCCGATGTGAAACTCTACGAAGAAGCAAAAGAGTGTTATCAAAAGCAGAAGCAAGCAAAATTGGCTCAACTTTCACTTTGCGCAAACCAGTTTGGAAAAGTGCAGGAAGAATATCCCAGATCTCACATTGCCGACGACGCACTTTTCAGCAAGGCAAGACTTCTCAAAGAATCGTACGTTTCCTTCAAGAAAAAAGAAGACCTTCAAGCTTCATTGGTGAGTTTTAATAAGCTTCTTGAAGAATATCCTCACTCCAATTTTGCTGATGATGCTTTGTATCAGTTGGGATTGCTGCGGCTTAAGAACCAAAAAGACAGCGAAAGAGCAAAGCGCGCCTTCAAGGCTGTGATATCACAATATCCAAATGGAGACATGAAAGAAAAAGCTGCGAGTCAACTTGTGGCTTTAGAAGCTGCATCAGAGAAGGCTTTGCAGACAACAGTTTCTACGCCTGTAATTGCTGCAAGTGCTGCAAAAAAAACTCAGACGAAAAAAAGGAACAATCCTTTTGCTGAACCAGCAACAAGCCGAACTTCAAAAAAAGCACAGTTGCTCAACATTCAATCTCAAGAAAAAGACGGAGCGCTTGAAGTACAGTTTGATTTTGACCGCGAGGTTCTTTTCACTACAGAAGAGGTTGCCTTTGGAAAAAGAACTAAATCACTTCCAAGACTTCTTCTTCATTTTCAACATACAACTTCACCAAGCAAAAAAGTTGCTGAAAGTAAAATTGCAAAAAGTTATGTGTCTGATTTTTCTTTAAAGAAGCCACTCTTTTCTGCAATTCTTTTGGCCAATTTTGAAATAGCCCGCGGAACACAATTTGACACTCGTCGCTTAGATAATAGTGTGATCGTCTCTTTTTTTAAGGGGCAGAAAAAAGAAACACTTACAAAACCTGCTTCTGTACAAACAGAAAAGCTACAGCCACAAAAAGTGGAAAACCTTGTCATTGTTGTGGATCCTGGTCATGGAGGTGATGATGGAGGAGCCTCAGGAAAGCAGGGGACACGCGAAAAGGATGTGGTGCTGTCTATTTCAAAAAAACTTGCAAAACAATTGAGCACTCAGCTTGGAGCAAAAGTTTACCTCACCCGTACTCGGGATAAAACACTCACTTTGGAAGATCGAGATCACTTTGCAAATGGAAAAAAGGCAGACCTCTTTCTCTCCATTCATGCAAATGCATCAACTGATAGAAGCGTTTCAGGAATTCAAACGTACTATTTGAATAATGCTTCCGATGAAGCTTCGCGAAGACTTGCTTCCAGAGAAAACAAATCAGCAAAAAAGAAACTTCCTACCGAAGAACATATTCTCTCTTCGATGCAGCAAAATTATTTTACAGATGAATCAAGAATTCTAGCTGAAAATATTCAAACACATTTAGTTTCAGAAATGAATCATACCTATAAAGGGGTAAATGATAAAAAGGTGAGATCGGCATTATTTTACGTTTTAGTAGGAGCAAAGTGTCCAAGCGTTTTAATTGAAACTTCTTTCATTTCAAACCCAACAGAAGAAAAAAGACTTCGAAGTGAATCGTACCAAAATAAACTTGTGCAATCCATTTCAAAAGGTGTTTCAAGTTATTTTCAAGACAAAAGAAGAAGTAAAATTAACCTCTAGCCATTTATGAATTCTTTCTTATTTTATCATCATGATGTGAATGATCCCAGTGGATCTCTGAAAAAATTTCTTCATGATGTGTCAGCCCTCTATCAAGAAAAAGTTGCATCACCAGATTATGATCCGCTTGAGCTCTGTCGTTTTGTTTCGCATTCGTTTGATCAGATTGTGTTGGCTTTCCTTTCTGCGCATCAGATTTCATCATCAGAGTGTTGTGTTCTAGCACTTGGAGGATATGGAAGAGCCGAGATGAGTGTCTCCACCGATTTGGATGTGCTCTTTTTATGCACAGAAAAGGGATTGAAAAAAATTGAAGCGCTCCTCAACGATTTTCTCTATCCTCTTTGGAATAATAGTGTGCGCATAGGTGGTGCCACCAGAACGCTTAAAGATTGTGAGCATGTGTTTATGAAGGGCGATGTCCGTTCCATTACGGCCATGCTGGAGCACCGTTTTTTATGGGGAAGCGATGAACTTTTTTCTTCTTTTAATGTACTGCTCAAAAAATCATTCAAGAAAAAAAAGATCTATCGACAATTTCTTTCCTCGAAGAAGGCAGAGCAATCAAAGCGAAAAAAAAGATATGAACAATCACTTTATTTGTTGGAGCCAAATATAAAAGAAAGCCCCGGTGCTTTGAGGTGGATTCATTTTATTCAGTGGATTATCACCGCGAGAGCATATTATTTTCCTGACAAAGCTCTTCCAGAAGGGTTTCGGCTTAAGCTGATTGAGCTAGATTTAATTCACCGTTTCTACTGGAGAGTTCGACATTCTTTGCATGCTCTTGCTCACAAAAATCAAGATCGCTTATATGCTGGTGTGCAAGAAGATGTGGCGAAATGGCTTTATTTTCAAGATACAAAACTTTTGCTGGCTTCCGAGCAACTGATGAAACAATATTACCAGTCTGCTCATTTTTCACATTTTTTATCGCAGCAAATAGTAGAATGGTTCCAACTGGAATTGGAAGAAAAAAGTTTTTTGCCATTCTTCAAAAAACGGAAAAAAGAAAAACTTTTTTCCGAGAAAAAAAACTTTTCAGCAGAAGAAATGTTAAGCTATTTTTTAGAGGCAAAGAGAAAGCATAAGACAATTTCATCATCACTGATGTATCAACTTTCAAATAATTCTCATATTATTACTGAAAAAAGTTGGACGTCCGAGACAAAAGAAATGTGGAGAACATTTTTTTCTTCATCCACGCCCATTTATCCACTGCTTTCTCAACTTTACGAATGTGGACATTTGGAAAGATGGTTTCCAGAGCTCACTCCAATTTTGCACCTTTTGCAGCATAACGGATATCACTATTACACTGTTGATGCTCATTCACTTCGAGCCGTCATGGAGTTGGAAAACTTACTTCAAAAGAAAAAAGGAAGCTCCTTTTTGTTTGCTCAATCGGAAGCAACTGATCTTGCTGTGCTTCGGCTTGCGGCTTTATTTCATGATATTGGAAAAGGAAGAGGAGGAGATCATTCCTCTCTTGGATCAGAAATAGCATCTCAACTTGCAGCTAAAATAGGATTGGATTCTGAAAGAACAAAAAATCTTTCCTGGCTTGTAAAATCGCATTTGCTCATGCCTAAGCTTGCGTTTAGAAGAGATGTTTCTGACTTGGAAATGATAAAGCGATTTGTGCAATCACTTCCAACGCCATCACTGCTTTCTTCCCTTTACCTTCTTACTATTGCAGATTTGAAAGCTGTTGGTCCAGGTGTTTGGACAGACTGGAAAGCAAAATTGTTGCGAGAATTTTATCACCTTTGCTATGAAGTGTGTTCGCATCAGGGCGAATTAAATCAAGAGTTTGAAAAAAGGAAAAAGCATTTGTTGCAAGAGGTGGAAGATCTTTCGAAGAAGAGAAGTGTGCCTCAAACATGTATCGACTCATTTTTTTCACAGTTGCCCAGCAAATATTTTTTTTCGGCTTCACCACACATTATAGCCGAACATCTTTTTTTATTTTTTTCGTTCAAAGAAAAAGGAGGACTTCAAGTAGAATGTTATGCTGATGAAAAATCAAACCTCACCTATCTTTTGCTCTTGGATAAAGATAGACACGGACTTTTTTCGGATGCTTGCGGTATTTTAAGTTATTATGGCGCAAATATTGTGGAAGCAAAAATTTTTACTTCACAAAATGGATGTGCTGTCGATTCGTTTGCGCTTACAGCAAAAGACGGTTCACGCTTCGACCTTAAAAAATATATTAACCTTATACAATCAGATTTTCTTCATGCACAACGTGATGAACACTTTCTTTCTGGGCGTTTAGAAAAAGCATTTCCACATGAAAAAAGAAAAAAGTTTTTTGATCCGCGAGAAATAAAAATTGAAATCGACAACGATGTTTCCGAAAGCGATACGGTGGTAGAAATTCATACCTACGATGAAGAAGGGTTGCTCTATAATTTATCCAGGGCTTTAGTTGATTCAAAGTCCAGCCTTCATTTGGCCTACATTGTGACTCAAGTTGAAAGAGTCATCGATGTTTTTTACATTCGAAATGACGAAGGAAAAAAAATTACAGACAAAAAACAGTTGAAAGCGTTAAGAGAAAACATCGAAAGAAGAATCTTGTGAGGACAGGATGAAATTATTTTTCTTCAGTTTACTTGTGCTTTTCACGTTCATTGGATTTTTCTTTTATCAAGATACAAAATACAGAAAGAAAAAACTCAGCGATGTTTTGGGCGAGGAGATAAAAGAAGAGCTAAACGAAGAAATGTCACAACTACAAAACAGAAAACAAAAATTTGAACAGGCTTTAGAACAAGCTAAAAAAGGAAAACATAAAAGCTAAAACGTTTTTTCAATTTTCATTTTCTGCAAAAGGCTATCTACTTCTTCGTCGTAACCTGGTTCATCAAAAAAGCTTTGGTCTTTGTCTTCTTCACTGCCAAACTTACGTGCTACCGTTTCTTCAAATTTGTCTGATCTGATATCTTTTTTGATGGCATCCACATATTTTCCTGGATTGCCTTTCATCATATACTCAACGTATTGATTCAGCTTTTTGGCAGCGGACTTCTTCTTTTTCTCTTTCAGTTTTCTCCAGAGGACCAAGTAGTGAAGCCGGCAATAGCCCTCTGTGGTTGCTGCATCCAAGCAATCTTTGAACTTACAAATCTTAATTTTGGCCATGATCTTACCTTAAGCTCTTGAGATGGTTCATCTTTTTTCTTTAGCCTTCATTTATGAAGCAAAGGGCTGGCTATTTCCCCAAAGAGTTTGGTGTTCGTAACCAATTCCTTCTGCAAAGTCAAATGTTCAAGTGTTTAAAAACGCTTGCCTTTTTGAGATGGAGTGTTATCACCGTCCGACTTAAACTGGACACCAAACCGAGGAGAAAATGCATGGAAAAAAAAGTCTTTGTGCCATTTGTTCCAGCAGAAAAGAGCCTTCCAGAGTTTACCTTTAGAGCAGTTTTGCTGGGAATTGTGCTTTCGGTTGTCATGGGAGCTGCCAATGCCTATCTTGGCCTGTATGCGGGAATGACGGTTGCTGCTTCCATCCCAGCCGCAGTTGTTTCTATGGCCATTCTTCGAGGCGTTTTTAGAAACGGAAATATTCTCGAGAACAACATTGTTCAAACCATTGCCAGTGCTGGCGAAAGCTTAGCTGCTGGAATTATTTTTACGGTTCCCGCTTTAGTTTTGGTGGGCGCATGGAAAAATTTTGAATTTTGGCCTACAACCCTCATTGCTATTTCCGGTGGATTATTTGGAGTTGGATTTATGGTTCCCCTCCGTCGTGCGCTGATCATAGAAGAGGAAGAACTCGTCTTCCCTGAAGGCGTTGCGTGCGCAGAGGTGCTCATTGCAGGGGAGAGTGGCGGCGCCAGCATTAAACCTATTCTTACGGGGCTTTCCATTGGCGCCGTGTTTAAATTTTGCATTTCAGGCATCACCTATATCAAAGGTTCTGTTGAGTGGGCTGCCAGAGCTGGCAATTCCATTTTCTTTGTGGGAAGTGATTTGTCACCTGCGTTATTTGCGGTGGGCTACATCATCAATCTCGAAATTGCAGCGCTTGTTTTTCTAGGTGGGGTGATTGGATGGGTGATTGGGATTCCTTTTTTGGGAAGTGGTGGGCTTGACGCTGCAATGGATCCTCTTGATGCGGCCTGGACGCTGTGGAGCCAGCAAATTCGTTACATCGGCGTTGGCGCCATGCTTGTGGGTGGTATTTGGTCTATCATTGGCGTGCGACACGGCATTTCAAAAAGCATCAAAAGGCTCATGGCTGCTCGTTATCCGGTGCAAGAAGATAAGCCGGTGATTGAAAGAACAGATAAAGACATTCCTTTTATGCAGTTGTTTTTCATTTTGTTGATTGCGGCAGTTGGGATGTTTTTTATGTATTACCATTTCATCGGCACTCTTGGAATCACGCTCTTTTCTTTAAGTATTATGATGATTTGCGCGTTCTTCTTTGTTGCTGTTTCAAGTTACATTGTGGGATTGGTGGGAACTTCCAATAACCCCGTTTCAGGTATGACCATTTGTACTTTGTTGGGAACAGCTGGTTTGTTTTTGCTCTTGGGTTTCGAAGGCATTCAGGCAAGTCTTGTTACGCTTGGAGTTGCAAGCGTAGTGTGTTGTGCTGCTGCTACGGCAGGTGACGTGTCTCAAGATTTGAAATCGGGTTCTCTTGTTGGGGCATCGCCCTTCAAAATGCAGTGGGCTCAGATAATAGGAGTTGTTGCCGCAGCATTTGTTTTAGCGCCCGTGCTAACCCTTCTTCACAAAGCTTATGGCATTGGAACAGGGTTGAAAGCGCCTCAAGCAACGCTGTTTGCAAGTATCGTCAATGCAATGTTTGGAAGCGGCAAAATGCCTTGGGGTATGGTTCAGATTGGAATGCTTGTTGGAGTAGCATTGATTGTTGCAAATGAATGGCTGAAAAAAACAGGTTCACGTTTTAGAACGCATGTGATGCCAGTTGCTATTGGAATTTACTTGCCGTTTACGCTTTCGGTTCCCATTTTTCTCGGTGGCCTCTTGCGTACGATCATTGAAAAGCAGTTTGGCAAAAAGCTTTCAGAAACAGACAGCATGCATGATTACGGTGTCTTGTTTAGTTCGGGACTTATAGCCGGTGAGTCTCTTATTGGAATTGTGATTGCTATTTTAATAGGAGGAAATTTTGGTTTTCCTCTTTCTCGCGAAAATGGAAACCTAAGCTCATCACTTCTTTTCGCGGCGGTGATTGTAGTGTTTTACCTTCTCAAACGAAATTATGTTAGAAAACATTAAAAAGAAAAAAAAGCATCACGAGACAAATTGGTCAGAGGTGGTAGCAAAGCCAAAAGTAAAAGCGGAACCGAGGAACGAAAAGGAGGATACTCTCTTAGTTCCTCGCTTTCGTTCTGGGCTGCTCAAAAAAGTACTGCAGCCACGGCTTTCTTCTCCTTATATCAAGGTGAAGTTAGATGAATATGGCACATTCATTTGGCGGCAAATTGAGGCAGAGAAAAGCTTTGCAGACATGATTGCTGAAATAAAAAAACAGTATGGTTCAGATTTTGTTTCACCTGAAGAAAGAACACAGCAGTTTTTAAAAGCGTTATTAAAAAGAGATCTTATTGCGTTATACACATCAAGAGAAGGTGAGTAAAAAATGGATTCACAAAAGAAAGTTTATCTCAAAACATTTGGTTGCCAAATGAACGAACACGATAGCCAAGCCATGCTCAATATGTTGAAAAGGCAAGGGTATCAAACTGTTTCCAAGGCGGAAGATGCAGATCTCATTTTGTACAATACCTGCACTATCCGAGAAAAAGCTTACCACAAGGCGATGAGTGATTTGGGAAGAGCTAAGGAACACAAAAAACTTCGTGACGATGTGCAAATTGGAATTACAGGATGCGCCGCTCAGCAAGGAAAAGAAGATATTGCTCGCAGATTTAAGCATGTCGATTTTATTTTGGGGCCAGATCAATTGCTTCAGCTTCCAAGTCTTGCGGGCAGAGAAAAAAGTCAAAAAGCTTATGTTGCAACCGAGCTGATCAACGATTCAAAAAACTACGAGTTTTTAGATGTTGTTCCAGATCATGATGTAGAAGGTTCAACCGCTTTTGTTTCCATTATGAAAGGCTGCAACTGTAAATGTAGCTACTGCATTGTTCCAGCCGTTCGTGGGCGAGAAGTTTACCGTACAGGAAAAGAAGTGGTTGATGATATCAAAAGGTTGGTGGACCGTGGAGTAAAAGAGGTAATGTTGCTTGGTCAAAACGTAGCATCTTATCGTGATCCTCTTTACGGTGATGCTGCCATTGCACCCATTGCTGGCACTGGAAACCAACCCAGAAGTTTAGCAGCACTTATTCGGCTCATTGCGGACAACACCAATATTGAACGCATTCGTTTTACCTCTCCACATCCACGTGACATTGAAGATACTCTCATCGAGGCTTACCGCGATGTTGAAAAACTATGTGGCCAAATTCATTTACCTGCGCAATCAGGAAGTAACGCAATGTTGAAGCGCATGCGAAGAGGTTACACGCGAGAGCATTATTTAAACATTGTTGAAAAAGTGAGAGCAGCTAGACCTGGCATTGCCATCAGCACAGATCTTATTGTAGGTTTTTGTGGCGAAACCGATGAAGAATTTCAAGACAGTTTGAGTTTGCTTCGCGAAGTGCAATACGATGCTTTGTTTGCTTTTTCTTATTCCGAGCGCCCGGGAACCTATGCTACAAGCTCATTGCAGGATGACGTTCCAGAAAAAGTAAAAAAAGCCAGGCTAAAAGAATTGCTTCAACTTGATCAAGTTATTTCGTTTGAAAAAAATAAGCAGCTTGTGGGAAAAGTGGTTTCAACTTTAGTGACTGGTTTCGATAAGCATGGACATGGAAAGCTTCAAGGAAGAGCTGATGACAATCGCCTCATTCATTTCCAAGGTGATCGTTCGCTCATTGGAAGTATTGTTCCGGTGATGCTTACAGAAGCAAGAGGCAATTCACTTGAGGGCGAGCTTCTTTTTAATGATCATTCTCGTGAATATCATCATATTCGCGTTAACAGTTGCAACTAGGGGGAACGATGGAATTTATTCCAAAAAAATCGCAAGAGTGTGAGTTGGTTCAAATGAAAGTGACTGGGCTCACTATAGATCCTTTCACCAATATGCCTATTATTATTTTAAAGGACATCGAAGGGAAAAAATCACTTCCCATTTGGATAGGACTCATTGAAGCTTCAGCCATTGCGACAGAGCTAGAGCAAATTGAACTGAGTCGTCCGATGACACATGATCTTTTGAAAAATATTCTCGATGCCGCAAACGTGGTGATAAAAAATGTAGCTGTTGTCGATCTCTCAGACAACACGTTTTATGCAGAGATTTCTTGTATGCACGATGCGGCCGAGTGGACATTGGATGCAAGACCAAGTGACGCTATAGCGCTTGCCTTACGCACAAATGCCCCCATCTACGTGGCTCAGCACGTCATAGAAAAATCACGTCAAATTGATATTCATTATGATGAGGCTGATTTGGAACAAAACAGAAAACAAAAATGGACCGAAATTTTAGAAAATCTTTCACCTGAAGATTTTGGAAAGTATAAAATGTAGTTTTATGAAAATAGATTTTCATCACCATAGTCCTCAGATTGAGCAAGACGTTTTTGTTGCTCCCACAGCGACCCTTATTGGCCAAGTTACGTTGGCAAGTGGTTCGAGTGTTTTGTTTGGAGCAGTGTTGCGGGGAGATTCAAACACCATCAGCATTGGCCAGCATTCAA
The DNA here is from genome assembly GCA_002796345.1 of Deltaproteobacteria bacterium CG11_big_fil_rev_8_21_14_0_20_42_23. Lineage (NCBI taxonomy): Bacteria > Deltaproteobacteria > Deltaproteobacteria bacterium CG11_big_fil_rev_8_21_14_0_20_42_23. The sequence continues at coordinate 75,618 of PCXC01000028.1, forward strand.
ATGTTCAAGATCTTTGTGTGTTGCACGTTGATGGAAAGCATAAGTTATCTGTTGGTGAATATGTTTCGCTTGGGCACAAAGCATTATTGCATGGATGCACCATTGGAAACAGAGTTCTGGTAGGTATGGGCGCCATCATCATGAACGGAGTAGAAATAGGTGATGACTGCATTATTGCAGCTGGTGCTCTTATTCCAGAGGGAAAAAAAATCCCATCCGGTTCACTTGTTATAGGCATGCCAGGAAAAGTAGCCAGAGAAATTACTGCAGAAGAAAAAGTATCTATTGTAGATAATGCAAAACATTATGTACAACTTTCAAAGACGTATTCCACGCTGTTGAAGGCATAAAATTCACATGTTATATCCACGTTTCAAGCATTTTATTGAACAAAAAAAAATGTTCTCACTTGGGGAAACGCTTGTAGTTGGTGCGTCCGCGGGTGTTGACTCGATGGTGCTTTTTGATTTGCTCTTGAAATTATCTCACGTTTGGAAGCTTAAGCTTGTTCTTGTTCATGTAAATTACAAACTTCGCGGGGAACATTCCGATCTCGATGAAATGCTGGTTCAGGAAAAAGCAAATGCAGCTTCTGTTCCTTTTTTTAGGTTCACTCATACTGAAAAAAGTGAAGGAAACTTTCAGGAAAAGGCCAGAACATTTCGAAGAAGCAAAATGGAAGAAGTGCTCGATCAGCAAAACGCAGCCTGTATTGCACTTGCGCATCATCAAAATGATCAGGCCGAAACCTTTCTTCTTCGTCTTTTGCGCGGAACTGGGCTTAAAGGCTTGGGAGGAATGAAAGGAAGTTCTCTTTCAAAAAGTGGAAAAAAATACATCCGGCCACTACTGCCATTTACTCGTGAGGAAATTGAAGCCTATGCAGAAGAACATAAAATTGCATATCGTCACGATGCTTCAAATGATGATGTTTCCTACAAAAGAAATTGGATTCGACATGAAGTTTTGCAGCAATTAAAACAAGCCAATCCAAAAATTGTGAATCACTTGTCTCATCTTTCCTCACAACTACGTGAAGATGAAGAGGCGCTAGAATACTATGTTGAAGCGGCTTTGCAGAAGGTGAGTATTTCGGAAGACTTTGGAAAGTGTAGCCTAAAAAGGGAGATTTACAATTCCCTCCCAAAGGCGATTCGTCTACGGTTGTCGGCAGCGGTTTTTCAAAAGCTTTTTTTAGAATCTGCCATACTCAGCGCTGATCATCGCGAAAAAATTGACCATATTGCACTGCGTAAAGAAGGTGGAAAAGCTCAATACTTTCTTCCTCTTAATGTTCTTTTTACTCGCGATCATGAAAAAATATACTTCCAAAAAGAGAACGTATCTGAGTAAACTGAGCCCGATTATGATTGATTCTTCTTTTCAGTAGGTTATGAAGCTTCAACACAACAGAGGATATTATGAAAAAAAATGATAAAAAAAATGGTAAAAACAACCGCCCCTTTTCTGGAGGGAAAAAAACCATAGCTTTTTGGCTGGTGATTTTCCTGCTGATGCTTTCTGTTTTTCACTTTATGAATGAACCGCTTGTTTCTGCTCACAAGCTTGGATTTTCAGAGTTCATGTCGGCGGTTAAAAATGGTGAAGTTGAACAAGTGACCATTCAAGAAGATGTGTACTCTGGAAAATACAAATCTGGTGCGCAATTTGAAACCGTTGGTCCAATCAACAGTGAAAAAGCCCTTGCTACGTTTGAAGAAAATAACGTTGCGGTCAATTATGTAAAAATGGCCGAAGTTTCCATTTGGCAACATCTCCTTTCCTGGCTTCCTTTAATTTTACTCTTTGGATTTTTCTTTTTCTCGATGCGGCAAATTCAAGTGGGTGGCGGAAAAGCGATGGGCTTTGGCAGAAGCAAGGCTAAGCTTTTAAACGAAAGCCAAAAACGAGTTACGTTCAATGATGTTGCAGGAGTTGAAGAAGCTAAAGAAGAACTTGAAGAAATAGTAGCCTTTTTGAAAGATCCCAAAAAATTTACGCGTCTCGGAGGAAGGATTCCAAAAGGTGTTCTGCTGATGGGCAGTCCAGGAACAGGAAAAACGCTCTTGGCCAAAGCTATTGCCGGCGAAGCGCGTGTTCCATTTTTTTCCATTTCGGGTTCAGATTTTGTAGAAATGTTTGTAGGTGTGGGTGCATCTCGAGTTCGAGATTTATTTGAGCAAGGAAAGAAAAATGCGCCGTGCATTATTTTCATCGACGAAATTGATGCCGTGGGAAGACACCGTGGCGCAGGCATTGGCGGTGGTCATGATGAACGTGAACAAACCTTGAATCAACTTCTCGTTGAAATGGACGGCTTCGAATCAAATGAAGGTGTTATCATTATGGCTGCTACAAACAGACCAGATGTGCTCGATCCTGCTTTGCTGCGCGCAGGCCGTTTTGATAGACGTATTACCGTTTCCCGCCCAGATCTAAAGGGAAGATTTGAAATCTTAAAAGTGCACACCAGAAATAAGCCACTTGATATCAACGCAGACCTCGAAGTGCTGGCACGCGGTACACCAGGTTTTTCTGGAGCTGATTTGGAAAACGTGGTGAACGAAGCTGCACTCATTGCTGCTCGCTACAACAAAAATGCTATCACCATTGAAGATTTAGAACTTGCCAAAGATAAAGTGCTTATGGGCAGCGAACGTAAAAGCATGATTGTCTCAGAAGATGAGAAGAAAAATACTGCATATCATGAAGCTGGCCATGCTCTGGTAGCCAAAATGATCCCAGGAACAGATCCTCTGCACAAAGTTACCATCATCCCGCGCGGAATGGCTCTGGGTCTTACTCAGCAGCTTCCGGTTGATGAACGATATACGCAAAACAAAACCTATTGTTATAATACCATTGCTATCCTTATGGGAGGAAGAGCAGCTGAACAATTAATTTTCTCCGAACCCACAACTGGTGCTGGAAATGACATCGAGCGTGCGACCGATCTTGCACACAAAATGGTATGCGAATGGGGAATGAGTGAAAAGTTGGGGCCACTTGCTTTTGGAAAAAAAGAAGAGCAGGTTTTTTTGGGCAAAGAAATGGGACATCAAAAAAATTACAGCGATACAACAGCACAAGTCATAGATGAGGAAGTGCATTCTATCGTTCGAGATGGATATGATAAAGCGTTTAAAATTTTAACGGACAATAAAAAACAACTTGAAGATTTGGCAATAGCTCTTCTTGAGCATGAGTCACTTGATGCAGATCAAATTGATAGAGTTGTAAAGGGTGAGAAACTCGCGGCAGATCAAAAGCCTGTTCAGCGAGAAAGTAATCCTGAAAAAAAAATGAATAAGCCAAGTAAAATTAGAAATCTTATTCCGGATCCTGGTAAAGCTTAATGCGCATAGGTACACTGAATACAGAAACCAAAAAGTATATTTTATTAGGGGTCCTTAATGTGACCCCTGATTCTTTTTCGGATGGAGGTTCTTTTCTCAAGCCTGAGAAAGCCCTTGATCACGCAAAAAAACTGCTTGAAGCAGGAGTTGATATTATCGATATCGGTGCAGAATCATCCAGACCAGGAAGTGATTCTGTTTCATGCGATGAAGAGCAAAGACGCTTGCTGCCTATAGTTGAGGGGATTCGATCTTTTTCCTCAATTCCACTTTCGATCGATACCACCAAAAGTAAAGTGGCCAAAAAAGCTCTAGAGTGTGGTGCCAATATGATCAACGACATTAGCGCCGGCCTTCATGACCAGCAAATGTTCGAAGTGGTAAGGCAGTATGAAGTTCCCATTTGTTTAATGCATATGCGAGGAACTCCAAAAACGATGCAAGAAAATCTGAACTACGAAGATGTGGTGAGAGAGGTGTTTGCTTTTTTGCAATCAAGAATGCAGCTTGCGATGGAAGCTGGAATAAAAAAAGAAAATATCATGCTTGATCCTGGAATTGGTTTTGGGAAATCAGCTGAAGATGATGTGAGACTACTACAAAATATTGAAAGTTTTTTAGAACTTTCTCAAAATATTTTGATTGGAACTTCAAAAAAGAAATTTATGGGAAAACTCTTACATCTCGCTCTTGAACAACGTGAAGAATCAACATTGGCTACACTTTCTTTTGCTTGGAAAAAGGGAGCAAAATTTTTAAGAGTGCATGATGTTGAAAAAGCAAAGCGCTACTTAGACATGTATTGTCTACTTGAAGGAGAAGGATAATGCCACTTCTTGGAGTAAATATTGATCACGCTGCAACTCTTCGTGAAGCAAGAAAAACAACGTATCCAAATGTGCTCGATCTTGCCAAACTTGCTATCACTTCAGGAGCAGATCAAATTACAATTCATCTCAGAGAAGACAGGCGGCATATTCAAGATGCAGATGTGTGGTTATTGAAGCAAGAAATTTCGGTTCCGCTTAATTTGGAAATGTCACTTGCGCCAGATATTATCGACATTGCCTGTCAGCTCAAACCTGCACGCGTCACCATTGTGCCGGAGCGACGTGAAGAACTCACGACCGAAGGTGGGCTCAACCTCACAACAAATTCCGAGCGTTTAGCGCATGCAATTGAACGTCTCCAAAAAAATAAAATTGAAATAAGTCTTTTTATTGATCCCGAACAAGAACAGATTGCCCTCGCCAAAACATTTTCAGTTCCCTGGGTAGAGCTTCACACCGGAGCCTATGCGGAACGTTCGGTGGAAGTGCCTTGCCAGGAAATGCTCTCTCAGCTAAAAGAGGCCGCACAATTTGCTTTGGCTTGTGGTTTTCAGCTTGCAGCCGGACATGGTTTGAATTACCACAATGTGCGCCACTTGGTTGAAGCTGTGCCAGAGATTCAAGAATATAATATTGGACATGCCGTTATGGCGAAGTCACTTTTTGTTGGAATTGAAGCTGCGGTAAAAAAAATGAAAGAGCTTGTACAATAGAAATGTAGCCGAGTTTTTAAGAATGCTCGGAAAAGGGAGAAGCTTATGATCTTCGGAATTGGGGTAGATCTTGTGGAAGTAAGAAGAATTGAAGCAATTATTTTTCGTTGGGAAGATCGTTTTTTAAAAAAAATATTTACTGATGCCGAAATAAAATACTGCAACAACAAAAAAAATCCGTCACAACGTTTTGCAACTCGTTTTGCAGCGAAACAAGCTTTTATCAAAGCGCTGTATCCAAAAGGAAGTGAAGGCGTCGAATACAGAGCCATCGAGATTGCACAAGAAGACAGACCAACGGTGATTTTGTCCGGCGAAGTAAAAAGAAAATCAGACGAAGCAGGTATCAATAAAGTTCACCTTATGGTTTCCCATGATGGCAACTACGCGATCGCAAATGTTGTTCTAGAGAAAAAGGGATAAACATGAAAATCGTCTCATCTGATGCTATGAAAGCCTTAGATAAAGCGGTCATTGAATTGGACCACATACCTTCACTTGAACTCATGGAGCATGCAGGTGCCGCAGTTGCAGATGCTGCATGCGAACTATTTCCAAAAGAAAAGGGTTGTATTGGAGTGTTGTTGGGCCGTGGAAACAACGCTGGAGACGGGCTTGCCGCAGGACGACTTCTTTTAGACAAAGGATATGAAGTTTGTTTTTTTCACACATTTGCACTTGATCACTTTTCTGAAGATGCAAAAGCAAATTATAATCGCTTGCAAGAAAAAGCTCCTCGCTTCGTTTCAGCTACATCAATAGAAGAATGCGAAAAGGAAAAACAAACACTTCAATCATGCCAAGGTTTTATAGATGCTCTTTTTGGTACCGGCCTTAAAACCGCGGTCAGTGGACACTTCACCCGTCTTATCGAATACATCAACGAACTTTCTTATCCTGTTATTTCCATCGATGTTCCATCGGGGCTTAGTGCAGATACTGGTGAAGCCCTAGGAAGCACCATTTATGCTGCTCGCACGGTAACGCTTGGACTTCCCAAAGTTGGACTTTTCTGTGGCGATGGCCCTGCATGCGTGGGGAAGTTAACTGTTGCCGATATTGGAATTCCAAAAGCACGTGAGGCTTCAGTTTCAGGTGAATACGAGCTTATTACGCCAGAGTCGTTTCAAGAACTTTTACGTCCACGAAAATCTGATGCACACAAAGGCAACTTTGGACATTTTCTTGTTATCGCTGGTCATAAAGGCATGCTTGGTGCCGGCTATCTTACCAGCAGAGCAGCTTTGCACATTGGTGCTGGGCTTGTAAGTTTTGCCCTTCCCAAAAAAGCATATGAAAAATTTGATGCACGATATCCAGAGCTCATCTGTCATCCGGTTCCCGATGGCGATACAGGCTGCTTTCATCCTGTTGGTCTCAAAGGTGTGCTTGATTTCATGAGCGGAAAAAATTCTATCGCCGTTGGGCCAGGTATTGGAGTGGCAGCAACAACCAAAGATTTTGTACGAGAAGCGTTGCCCATTATCGATCTTCCCCTCGTGCTTGATGCCGACGGATTAAATTGTCTGGGAAACAATCACCTCGAAATTTTGAAACAGCGAAAAGCGCCAACTATTATTACGCCTCATCCAGGTGAAATGGCGCGCCTTACAGGAAAAAGTATTCAAGATATTCAAGAGCACCGCATTGAAATTACAAAGAACTTTTCAATGACGTACAATGTGTACGTTGTCCTTAAAGGAGCTTCAACCGTTATTGCAACTCCACAAGGAAAAATTTATATCAATCCAACCGGAAATCCAGGTATGGCAACAGCTGGCACGGGCGACGTGCTTACGGGTGTTATCGCAGGTTTGCTTGCACAAGGCTACAAACCAGAGCTAGCCTGCATTGCCGGAGTTTACTTACATGGTTTAGCTGGTGATATTGCTGCCAAAGATGAGGGCGAAATTTCAATGGTGGCCTCAGATGTGATAAACCGGCTTTCAGATGCAATTCGGCAAGCTTCTCACGGAATTTCTGCATGATTTTACATTCGCTTCAAGAAACCCAAAAAATGGCGAAAGAACTTGCATCACACCTCAAAAAAGGAGATGTGCTTGCTTTGTCTGGAGAGTTAGGAGCCGGGAAAACCACGTTTATCGCGGCTTTGGCAAGAGCGCTTGGAGTTTCCGAAACAACATATGTTTCTTCTCCAACCTTTACCATCATGAATGTCTATGAAGGTAGGGTGCCTTTGTACCATTTTGATTTTTACCGTTTAGAACATGAAGATGAAGTAAAAGAATTGGGCATGGAAGAATATCTTTACGGAAATGGCATTTGTTTTATTGAGTGGGCAGAAAAATTTCCAAGTGTTTTGCCGAAAAATATTTATCGATTACACTTCAAAGTTCTTTCAGAAAGTGAAAGAGATCTCAACATTGAGACTCCTTTGGTTAACGCATGACTTTTATTGTTCAAAAATTTGGTGGAACTTCAGTAGGTGATATCAAGCGCATTCAAGCTGTTGCGGACAAAATTATTGAAGAGAGAAAACGGGGAAACGCTGTTCTTGCCGTAGTTTCCGCTATGGCTGGCGAAACAAATCGATTGCTCAAACTTGCAAGCGAAATGAGTGAAGCTCCGCAACCTTTGCATCAAGATGTTTTGGTTTCAACTGGTGAGCAAGTGACCGTTGCCCTTTTGTGCATGGCACTTGAAAACAAAGGCTACACGGCTGAACCTTTTCTTGGCCATCAGGCGGGCATTGTCACTGACGAACATCACGGCAAAGCACGCATTCGCAGAATTGACACCGATCGCATTCGGCACATTCTAAAAAAAGAGGGCATTCCAGTAGTGGCGGGATTTCAAGGAGTAACCGAAGCGGGCGCCATTACCACCATCGGTCGTGGTGGTTCAGATACTACAGCCGTGGCACTTGCAGCGGCACTCAATGCAGACCGATGCGATATTTACACCGATGTAAAAGGTGTCTACACGGCAGATCCCCGTATATGTGCAAATGCGCGCTTACTTAAAACAGTAAGTTATGAAGAAATGCTAGAACTTGCCGATGCTGGAGCAAAAGTATTGCACAGTCGTTCGGTAGAAATTGCTGCAAAACATAAAGTGAAGCTCAGAGTTCTCTCCAGTTTTGAAGATGGCGCGGGAACGGAAATTGTAACGGAGGATCAGCTGATGGAAGACATACTGGTTTCAGGTGTGACGCTTAATATAGATGAAGCAAAAATTGCCATTCGGCAAGTTCCGGACAAACCTGGCATCACCGCACAAATTTTCAAGCCTCTTTCCGATGCAGGCATAAACGTAGACATGATTGTCCAAAACGTTTCGAAAGAAGGCCTCACCGATCTTACCTTCACCGTTCCAAAACAAGACTTGAAGCAATCGATGCTCATCGCAGAAGCAGTGGCAGCCGATACTGGAGCGGGTAAGGTTGAAATGGCCAGTGACATTGCAAAAATTTCTGTAGTGGGTGTGGGGATGAGAACACATGCTGGTGTTGCGTACAAAATGTTTCGCACACTTGCTGATGAAGGAATTAGTGTTCATATGATCTCAACTTCAGAAATTAAAGTGTCTATTGTGATCGATGCAAAATGTGCCGAACTTGTAGTGCGCGCACTTCATTCAGCCTTCGAACTTGATCAGAAAAAGTAATTTTTCTCAGCATCGGTAAAAATAAGTTTTTATTCTTCTTAGCTCTTGCAAAAAGCATGTCTTTTCATTATCTTCCGCGCGTGGGGAGAAAAAACGTCAAAATTTTGATGGGATAGTACTTTTTGAGAAGGTGCTGTCCCATTTTTTAATGTCATGGCAAAAAAAATCTATAAAAATTAAAGACATAGATAGCAACCTTTCCTGTATCGGTGGCATTTAACTTGCAAACTTATTGATTGAGTGGGGCTGGAGAACATATGAGAAAAAAAACGTACTTTCATTTCCTACCGCTGTTTCTAGCAGTGTTCGCTTACATTTTTTTAGCTGCACCATTATTACATGCTCAGGAAGACCAAAGACCACCACAAGAGAATCCTCCCTTGCCTGGGAACGGCATAGGCCAAGATCCTGCAGCTGCAGGACGAATGTACACAGACCCCATTCCAGTGCTTGCAGAACCTGGTCAGCGAGATCCACACAAAGATAAACTAAGAACTGATGCAACGCACCTGCGGTTTTTTGATCATCCACTTCCTCCAGCAGGAAGTGATTTTTTCCGTACACACTCAGTACACATTGATGGTGAAGAACTCTTTGTGCAGGACCTCTTTGCTACACCAGGGCTTCCTGGCGGTCTTGCTTTAGATCATTTGAATATGCTTGCTGTTGTTGGAGATAGAGTGCTTGAACCGTTACATGGATTTTGCCAGTCAGAAACGAAATTGGGAGCTGATGTCTTTAGTATTTATTGCCAGGCAACACAAGAAAACCAAGCAAAGCGAGCAATTCAAATAGCAGATATTTATGACACGGAAGACAATAGAGTGTTTGAAAACTTGTCAGGGCAAAGTCCGCTTATTGCAAACATTATTGCCAGTTCTGATTATACGCTTTCTCCTTACAATAAATCACTCTATCCAAGAGCTATTGGTCTCCCTGCTGCTGAATGGCCGCTCTTGAAAGAAATTCAACGCATTGAGCCTGAGGCCGTTAATGATTTCCTCCCCATTCGCTATGGAGACGCCATTACCTATGGCATTGCTGACATTGGTTATGGAAGGGGCTTAGTTACAGCTGCGTATGATCCCATTGCAGTTAGGCTTAAAGCTGCTCAGAGCATAGAACATGGAAATCAAGATGCTGAAGAAGAAATACTTGATAACATAAGCGCAGGCTTTTTTTCACCGCTTGTTTTTTATCGTAGCAATGTTGATGCGCTGATTGGCAGACTTCAGCTTGCAGGATACAAAGCACTAGATCTTGTTGGAGCAGGTTTCTTTAATGAGAATGGACCAGGAAACGTTCTTAATCTTCTAACAGATTTTAGCTTTAATCCTATTAGTGTCGAGCGCATGATTTACTATCAAGCAGATAGCCTTGCTCAAATTGAAAGACAGCCGTGGAATAAAAACTTTGGTCACTTTGATGGTTTTGCTGTGGTGAATCAAGCTCCGGTTTTTGATTTAGATGAAATCTTTACCGACAAAGTTGGAAATCCAGTTGTGAATGGAAGGAATCATACTTCTGTCTTTGAATATATTGGTCTACGCTCGCAACAAGGTGACTTCGCAAAACTTACTCAAGCAATTTTTCCAAATCGTCTTGTATCGTATGTAAATTTTTGGGGCCGCTTTGGTGAACCTTGGGCACTTTCTCCCACCATTCAAGATAATAATCCAAATTCTGTTTTCACTCCTTTTGCATCAGTCATCATACCCGCTGAGGTCTATTCGGCTGCACCTGGCGTAGAAAGAGTGGATGGAGTAGATCGCCAAGTGCTCTTTGTAGCTTCTTCACGTCCAGTCCTTAATAGAGACCAAGCAAAATCTTTTTATGTATATAAGGCAGATCCTTTTCTTTTCGAGAACAGATTACATACAATAAGTGATGTAAGGGAACCGAATTTATCAGCAACAAATTGGTTCTTGCCAGAGAAATATGATATTCGAGGTATTCCGAATGGCTTTGTTCCTTATTCTCTTTCTGCTGCTGATATTGATGGAGATTTTTGCCTTGATATCGCCATGACTTTAAGGGGAGAAGGCTATGAATCGCTTACTCCACTTGAAGAATTTGAAAACTTACCTGATCAGCATGTTTATTTCAGAGCTTCCGAAGAAAACAATGCCATGTTTTCAAATAGTGTTTTGTTCTATAAGAGTGAAAGAGTTCAAGGAAAATGTAGTCTTCAAAGAGATCCACAGAGAATATTTTCGCTCAATGTTAATTCTCAAATTGCCCGTGCTGTTTTGGCACAGGTTGATGATAATGGACCATTTGATTTACTCGTACTGGATCTTATTCCCCACATAATTTTAGAAGGGAATGATGCAGGAAAAATGGCTGCTTATGGTTTTCTCTTTAAAGACATCAATCAAAATCCAATTCTGAATCGTTTTCAAGATGCCAAGCCAATTCGTTTTGGTTTTGTAACGGCCGATGCTGGTTTATTACCTGCGAATACCCAAGATGCAGGAGGACGATACCTTCAAGAAGCTGCTGCATCAGAAATTTCGCGAAAATTGATTGGTCCAAGCGAAGCAAGCATAGATGAAAACTACAATCTAGCGGCTATCAATGGTTTACCGCTCATGCTTCCACGTTTTGAGTGCCCAACGTTAGAAAATTATGATGTAGCAAGCCCTGCTGAAATATATATTTCAAGTTTTGCAAATTATGTTGCAGAAGACGCAAGAGACAGATTCAGAGCAGCACCATTTAAAATTAATGGTATTGTTATCCCACGGCGATGTCGTACCGACATTTGTAAGTTCACTCTCCAAAATGGCCAAGTAGTGGAGGCTCCTTTTTGGGCAAATGATCTCTGCTGCGATCCATGCAATCCAGCTTTTGTGCAATGTAAAGGTGATATTGCAGTGGTGAATAGCATTATAGGGCCTACCGAAGCATACTGCGCTAATCGAGGAGCATCATTAGACAGTGAGTTTTTATCGGATGAACTTTATGCTGTCGCAAAAACAAAATACAGGCCAGATTCCATTGTTGAAACTTCGCATGCTTCTGCGATAGCGGATATAAGAGACTTACAGCGTGCTCAGTTTTCTGCTCCAAATACTTCAAGCCAAAAGAACCTTGATACAAGTAATACGCTCATTCAAGAGCAGAATAATCTTCCAAGTTCAGATCAAGTTCAATTGAACATAAAGCAAAACACCTTGCCTCAAAATATCCAAGTCTCTGGAAATCTCAATCAAAACGAACTCAACGCTGCTTCGGAAGATATTCCCCTCAACAATATTACTGGAACAACGATACAAGATTCAACTTTACCAGTTCAACAAAACACAGGTGCAAATCAGCAAAATATTCAATTAAATTCCGATTCAATTTCTTCCGGTGGAAGTCAGCAAGTTATGGATGTTGCGCCAAATCCAGCACCCGCATTGAATATTCAGAAACAAAGTCCACTTTCTTCAGCAGAATCAATTCCATTAGATCAAATGAATATAAGAGTTGCTGTTCCAGAAGTGAAATGTTCAGATCTGTCATCGCAACAAATGTGTGAATTTCAAAGAGCTTTAAATGAACTTACACTTCAAAGATTAGAGGCTTTGCAAGAACTTGGTGCTGATGCGATGGCCGAAGGGCTTCGCATTCTTTCTACTCCGAAGCCTGCGGGAGCAGAAGAAAATAATGTAATTCAAATTTTCATACCTGCTTTCTTTCCACTGATTCTGCGTAATCCCATTAATGAGTTACCGCACTTTGAAGGTGGCATTGGAAACGGTGGAAATGCAGAACTTGCTCCTCATCCTGTACAGAGGTTATCGCGTGCGCAAATCCCTCCAGGACCACGTCATATGACGGTAGTTTTGAATCAAGCACTTGCTTCCTCTGATATTCCCCTTCCGCCGGGAGGAAGACCAGAAGATGTGCCGGTTGATGTGCAAGATCCGTTGTGCGGTAACTCTCGTATTGATGAAGATGAAACCTGCGACATCGGAAGCAACACCTGTGATGCCTTCGAAATTTGCGACATCAACGACTGCCAATGTAAAAACAGCTGCGGTCTTTTGCAAGTGCATGAGTGTGGTTTTAACAAACCTGCTTGCGGCGATGGTATGATCTGTAGCTTAGCGGATAGCTGTAAGTGTGTGCCTGCTGGCGGAGGTGTGGTTCCGGAAGATCCGGTTGTGAATGTTACACCACCACCTATTGGAAAATGCTATGTAGATGTTCGCGGTTTCTCAAGCGAAGATGCCAGCAAACGCTTTGCGCTTGTGAATGAAAAATACCGGGAAGTTTCCGGATGGCCAGATGACAAATTTGCTGAGCACGAATATTCCGTTGCGCAAATTACCTGCTGCGTTGCAGGTGGTGCGGCGCCAAATCTAAGTACAGCGCAGTTTTCCCTTGCCTATCCCGATAGAGCTGTCCTTCCAAATGTAAGTGGAAATTTGCTGAAGTATTCTGTAGTTCAGTTGAATGGAACAAAGTTAAGAAAATTTACTGAACGTCCAAATGGTTTTGATTTAGTGCAAGAACCCGTAACGCTCTTGCCTATTTCAGAAGAGGGAAATTTAGATGTAAACCTTTTGCCAAGCATTGCGGTAAATGGAGTAGAGTTTGCAACTCAAGGCGTTCCGCTTAGTTCCGTTGTTCCTGATCTTACGGTGAGAGAAGAGAATAATATAACTGTTATTAACGATGTCTTCCAACACCAAGTGTTTGGAGTGGCTCCGGGCGGAAGAGTTTTGGGAACGCAGTTCGATTTCTCTGCAGTTCCGCAAGTTGATGCAAACCAAAATGTAAATCAACTTGGCTATGCGTGCCACCAAATGATAAAACGTATCGAACCGTATCCAAAACGTTGGAGAACAGATGGCGCCATTCCTGAATCAAGCAATATTGAAAATCAGGAACGTAATCTTGATAAGGTGATGGAAGAAATTAGCAAGCGAAGAACTGCACGAGAGCAAGCAGGCGAAAACCTTACAGCAGAAGACTTAGCGGGCTTGCCATGGGTTGATAAGTTTGTGTTAAAACTTGATACCGATAGCACTACCAATTCTGCCAAGGCGGTGGTGCTTCCGGGCTTGCCTAGTAATGTAGGCCAAGGTGGTAGCGGATGTGCCAGATCATGCGCACTTTCCGACAGCAAGCCAGACTGGTCAGCCATTGCCTTTGCAACGATACTTTTCTGGAGCATGCTCGGGGCCCTTAGGGTGGGACGAAAAAGATATAAATAGTAGCGAAGAAGTACAAAACTAAAAAGGGCTGACTTTAAAAGGTCAGCCTTTTTTTAGTTTCAGATAACTTAGTGTGATCACAAGATCTTTTATTTTTTTCTAATTTCACCTTCCATGGGAACAAATTCAGCGGGGGCGATGCGTTGCTTCAGCACAAGTTTTCCATTTTGCTTTTCATAGAGAAGAAGTTCTTGAAACTTTTTATCACTGCCAAGCGGAAGAACAACTCTTCCACCTTCACGAAGCTGCTCGGGAAGTGCAGGTGGCACTTCATCTGGAGAGCAAGTGAGAATTATAGCATCGAAGGGCGCATGCTCTTGCCAGCCTATAAAACCATCACCACTTTTTACCGTTACATTTTTGTAATGAAGTTCAGCCACTCTCTTGCGCGCACTTTCGGCAAGAGGATTTAAAATTTCTATTGTGTACACTTCGTCTGCAATTTTACTCATCAAGCTTGCCAGATATCCAGAGCCGGTACCAACTTCCAAAACCTTATCTCCAGGTTTAAGGGCGAGGGCTTTTAAGATAAGGGCATCTTCATAGGGCCTATCCAAAGTTTGATTTTCCCCAATGGGAACTTCAAGGTCTTCGTATGCATCTTTTTTATATTCGGGAAGAACAAAATGCTCGCGAGGTACTTCGTTGAAGGCTTTAACGATCGACTCATCCGTTATTCCCCGCCAGATAACATGTTTTTTTATCATTTCCTCACGTTTTGCTTGATAGTTTTCATGATGTCCATTGCTGCAGGCCACGAAAGTTGTGCAAATGAAAAAGAGAAGGAGGGAAAGATGTTGGAGTTTTGAAGTAAGCATGCGTGGACTATAGTCCTTTTAACAGCATTCTTCAAGCTGAAGAGTATTTGACGAAAAGAAAAAAGTACTATAGCAATTTCAGTACGTTATGAAGAAGAAAATCCTCAAATACCTTTCTCTCACTTTTTTTTCTGTGCTCGTCATTGCTTGCGCCAAGGATGTCATCACCGGAAAAAACACCATCAATTACTACAAGCTTTCGCAAGAGCCAGCTTTAGGGAAAGAAGTGCTGACAGGGCAAGTGAAGGCATTTCAAAAAGATAACGTTGCAGTTGATAGTCCAAAAAATAAAGCAGAGCTTGAGACAATCAAACATATTGTAAGAAATATCAGCCGTGTTTCGCATATCCCATCTTTTCCCTATGAAGTTCATGTGGCGGACGCGCCTGTTGTAAATGCGTGGTGTGCTCCAGGTGGAAAAATTATGGTGTATGAAGGATTGTGGGACAAAGAGAAGGGATTGGTAGAAAAAGGAAATAAAGACGAACTTGCTGCAGTTCTGGCGCACGAAATTTCACATGCAACGGCAAGGCATGTTACGGAATCAATAAGCCGTAACATGACTATCTATGCAGCGGGAAGCCTGGCGCAAAGTGCTATTGGCGTTGGTTCTGCCGAGGGCGCTGATTTATTTGGAAGGATTTTTTCAGAAGGATTTAATGTTTTTGTTCCAAGTTATTCACGGAAAAATGAAAGTGAAGCAGATAAATTGGGACTCTTTTATATGGCGAAGGCAGGCTATGACCCTAGAGCTGCAGTAAGATTGTGGGAAAGAGCGGCAAAGAAAAACAAAGACCAAACCAGTATTTATGCTTCGCATCCTGCAAGTGGAGAAAGAGCTGCCGCCTTAAAAAGCTATCTCCCAGAAGCAATGAAATTGTATGAAAAGAAAATAAAAGAATTTGGAAAACCTGAGTAAATTTAATCTTCATCCACAACAGAAAATTCACCCCTATTCTTTTTAAGAAAAGAAATAAAACTTTCCATGAGCTTTGGATCCCAAAGGCCATTTTTTGTTTCATTTTCCAAAAGCTCCAAGGTTTCCTCGGTTGAAAAAGGTTTTTTGTATGGGCGTTTGGTGGTGAGAGCATCGTAGGCATCAATAATTTGAAATACTCTGGCAAGGTGGGGGATATCTTCACCTTTAAGTCCATCGGGATAACCAGATCCATTCCACTTTTCGTGGTGATGGCGTATGACGGGCAAGACATCGGCGAAAATAGCAAGCGGTTTACAAATCTCTTCGCCAATAACGGGATGACGTTTCATAACGTTCCACTCTTCGGGAGAGAGTTTTCCCGGTTTAAGCAATATTTCATCTGGAACTCCAATTTTACCGACATCGTGAAGAATGCTTGCTCTGGCGAGAGTGAGAATATCAGCTTGCTTAAGGCCAAGTTCTTGCGCAAATGACGTTACCATCCGAGCTAGCCGATCACAATGGTCGCCAGTATTTCCATCTTTTGCTTCAACCGCTCTGGCAAAACTCATCACGATAGATTCAGCATGTACCAGCTCATCGTTGAGGCGCTTCACTTTGCTGAGAGCAGTGACTCGTGCAATAAGTTCAAGTCGGTCAATCGGTTTCGAGAGAAAATCGTCACAACCAGCTTCGATGCCAGTGATTTTATCTTCTTTTTCTTGTAGCGCTGTAATAAGGACGATGGGGATGAGCCTTGTTTTTTTATCGGATTTGAGAAGCCGGCATACCTCAAATCCGTTCATCTCTGGCATCATGACATCCAATAAAATAACATCGGGTTGCAGCTCTGGAACCCGCTTCAGCGCTTCCTTTGGGCTGGTGAGGCCTTCAACTTCAAAGCCTTTTGGACTCAAGGTTTTGTTGATAACCAAAAGATTTGTGGAGTCGTCATCTACCACTAACACTTTATATTTTTTTTCATTTTCCATGTTGGATTCCGCCAGTTTTAAAGCGCTTAGCCTAATTGAAACGAAGGGTTAGGTCGAGTAATTTTCTCCAAAAACGGAGCTTGACCTTTCTCTTTGTTTCATCTAGAAGCTGCCACTCAAATGACGCGGGGTAGAGCAGCCCGGTAGCTCGTCAGGCTCATAACCTGAAGGTCGTCGGTTCAAATCCGGCCCCCGCAACAAACGCCCATCATTCTTTTTTAAGGATGATGGGTTTTTTTCTGGCAAAAATCCATTTCCATAGTATGTGAATTCGCATGAAAAAAAGAAAACCAAATACAAGTGCAACAGCAACTGAAAATTCAATTGGCCCTAGCCACAATATGGCTACAGCTCAGTATGTGCGCGGCATTGAGGGTGAAATTAAACCTTGGGGAAAACGGCGTGGGAACAGCATTTCCTCAAAGGGCACACATCGTTATGCCGGAGATGGAAGTGAAAAGGGGCAAGATCAACTCGATGTGTTTGCAGCCCATGCTCTCACCGGCCTCCTGGCGCATTATGGTACCAAAAAATCTCCTCAAGACCTCATTCAACATGCCTATGAAATTGCTGAACTGATGCTAGATTATGGAGACAGCTAATGCCTGATACCTCTCCATTTCCCCCACATACTGGTATTCTTCTGCTTAACTTAGGTACGCCGGATTCACCCACACCATCTGCTGTAGGGCGTTACCTTAAAGAATTTTTAATGGACAAGTATGTTTTGGATAATGCTTTTTTTTATCGTCTTTTTCTCGTTTATTGCCTCATTGTTCCAAAGCGAAAAAAAACTTCAGCCGAAGCATATGCGAAAATTTGGAATGAAAGAGGTTCGCCACTTCTCAGTTATTCGCAAGATTTGGCTGAAAAAGTAGCGTCACTTCTTCCAGAAATTCCAGTTTCCCTCGCAATGCGTTATGGAAGACCTTCTTTAGAAGATGGGATACAAGAACTCGTTCAAGCAGGGGTGAAGCATGTTGTTCTCTTTCCTCTCTACCCTCAGTATGCGGAATCATCTACAAGAACCTCAGTTGAAAAATGTGAATCTATCATCAAGAAGCAATTTCCACATCTCCAGCTTAGTTCGCTTCCCGCATTTTATGATTCAAAATATTATATCGATGCAGTTACAGAAGTAAGCAAACCTTCCTTTTCCGAACAGTATGATCGTGTTCTTTTCAGTTACCATGGGCTTCCAGAACGACAACTCACAAAATTGGATGCGACGAAAAAATATTGCTTAAAAGATTCAAGTTGTTGCGAAAGTATAAATGAAAAAAATAGAAACTGCTACAGAGCGCACTGTTACTCACTTACCCGGTCGCTCGTAAAAACGCTGGGAATTCCTGAGGGGAAGTATAGTGTTGCGTTTCAATCACGTTTGGGAAAAACGCCGTGGATAAAACCGTACACAGATAAAGTGATTCTTCAATTGGCAGCAGAAAAAAAGAAACGAGTTCTTGTGATGTGTCCATCGTTTGTTGCAGATTGTTTAGAAACGCTTGAAGAAATTGCAATGGCAGGAAAAGAAAACTTTGAAGCTCATGGTGGAGGAGAATTGGTTTTAGTTCCGTCGCTTAATGCAGAAGATGTTTGGGCAAAAGCTGTAGTTTCAATTGTTTCAGAAAAGATCAAAAAAAATACAGAATCATTTCAAGAAGGTGAGTGTGTAAAGTTTTCACTCCCTCAAGAAATAAGTGCTGAAGAAAAAAATGAGCTTGAAGGAAAAATTGGTATTATAGACGGCTATCACACCATAAATAATGTTGTTCATTACTCGGTTCTTGTGGATCATTTTCCACAGGAAAAAAAGGGAACCTATTTTTTGCTGCCAGAACATTATTTACAAAAACATACTGAAACAAAACATTAAGGAATATGCTTATGAAAAAAAGTTTTCTCTTTATCGTCTTTCTTTTTCTTTTTTCTTCATCATCACTGTTTGCAAAAACAAAAATTGGTGTGGGAGAGGTGAGCGCGCATGGTTTGGCAGCAGAAAAAATTCCAGTTATTAAGAGTCTCATCAGATCTGAAATCAATCGACACGAGAATGCCGAATTAGTTGAATCAAACGCCGATTGGAAAATTGAAACTGAAATTACAAAACTTGATTACTCTTATATTCTCATCATGAATGCCGTAGAAAAACGAAAAGTTTTACGCACTCGCAAAGCAAAACTTGAATACTTCGACGAAATTGATGTCGCCATCGCAAGGCTTGTTCCTGCGCTTATCGACAATAAAAAAGTGGAAGAGACTGCACAAAGAGGAGTTGTTTTCGAGAGCGAGCAAAAAGAGCCAACACGCATCAAATCAATTGCAGGTTGGGAAGTAATGCTTGGCGCAGGTTGGGGTTTTACCTCTGCACTGAGGTCGCACAGAACCATGTTTGCACTTTCCACTGGCTATGCTTGGGATATTAGAGATTTCTTGATTGGCCTGCGATTTGATACACTGATTGGTTACAATTCAAGCGAAATGGGAACAACATCAGTTACACTTGGAAGCCAGTACATTTTCAACAATAATGGAAGAACCTCATTTTATGCCGGTCCAGATCTTGGATTTGTCTATCTTCGCGATACAGCATCTGCTGACAAAAGTGGTTTTGGAATTGGCGGTTCGGTAGGGATGTTGCTGTTCAGACAAACCGATATCAATGTAGATGTTCGTTTTAGAACGCTCGTGGTTGCAGATAAATTTAATGGAAAAGTTCCGGTAATTGGAACTTTTTTAGTCGGATTGCATTTTTAGTCTGCAGCAAGAGTAATGATGACGTTTTTGCGGCATGCAGTGCAAAGTTCCTCAATTGGAAAACGTAAAGGGCCTTTAGAAATAAGAAGTTTCTCGTTGCAATGAGGACATTTTCCTTTTCCAGAAATAATCATTCCTTGTTGGCGAGAAAAGTAAAAAAAGAGAGCTGGGCCCAAGACAAGAAAAGTAGGAACAAGCACGAAATGTAGACCAGGCAAGAAAATGCTCACGATAGCTAAAATCCAGCAACTCACCCAAGAAAGAATACTTTTTTTCATTTGCTCAGCTTTAGACCAATAGGAGAGCTCAACACTACCCGTTTGAGTTGCTTTATTTTCATAACTGAGGACAATTTTTTTGTTTGAAATCATACATTACTCTTACTTTCTTGGGACACATCAAGCGCGAGGTTTGGATAAAAAGCAAACAGGATAAAATGTCAATGAACAGCTCACAATATTATGATCAGATTATTGACCTCCACGGCAAAACCGTAGATGATGCGCTTCAGGAACTTGATGCCCTCATTTGCAGGTCTCCTGCAAAACGAATAAAAATTATTCATGGGCACGGAACTGGTAGACTGAAAAAAGCTGTTCGTGATTTTGTAAGCTCGCACGAACTTGTTTCGCAAATACAGCTGGGCGAAGATCTCATGACATCAGGAAGCAGCGGAACACTTATTATTGAAGTTTATTTTTTTCCTTATACTTGAGAGAGGTGAGAAGTGAAGGCTTATCTCGAACTTTTAGATCATCTTTTAAAACATGGCGAGAAGCGTGAAGACCGTACGGGTACTGGTACGTTGAGCATTTTTGGATACCAGTCGTGCTATGATTTGCGTGAAGGCTTTCCGCTTGTGACCACAAAAAAATGCCATCTTCGTTCCATTATTCACGAGCTGCTGTGGTTTTTAAAAGGTGAGACAAACACAAGATATCTGCATGCAAATAAAGTAAGTATCTGGGACGAATGGGCAGATGCAGATGGCAACTTAGGCCCTGTTTATGGGCATCAGTGGAGACATTGGGGAGTAAGTCCTGAGGAAGTTGCTGAGGGAAAAACGGGAATTGATCAAATTTCTGCTCTTGTAAAAAGCCTCAAGGAAAATCCACATTCCAGACGCCATATTGTAAATGCTTGGAATGTTGCCGATCTTGACAAAATGGCATTGCCGCCTTGTCACGCGCTTTTTCAGTTTTACGTTCACAACGACAACAGGCTTTCGTGCCAGCTCTATCAACGAAGTGCCGATTCCTTTTTGGGTGTTCCCTTCAATATTGCAAGTTACGCTTTGCTTACCCTGATGCTGGCGCAGGTGTGTGACTTGAAGCCTGGAAATTTTGTTCACAGTTTTGGTGATCTTCATCTTTATTTAAATCATCTTGAACAGGCGAAGTTACAACTTTCAAGAGAACCAAGACCTTTGCCAAAAATGAAATTAAATCCGGAAGTAAAATCAATTTTTGATTTCACCTACGAAGATTTTATTTTGGAAGATTATAATCCTCATCCTCCTATTAAGGCACCGATTTCAATATGAAACTTTCACTTATTGTAGCCATGAGCAAAGATGGTGTTATTGGAAAAGAGGGTGCACTACCTTGGCATCTTCCCGAAGACCTTCAGCATTTCAAAAAAATAACGATGGGTTCTCCCATTATCATGGGCAGAAAAACATTTGAATCTATTGGGAAAGCTTTGCCTGGGCGGGAAAATATTGTCATTACTCGAAATGCGGGCTTTGCCAAAAAAGGTGTCCGCACATTTTCTTCTTTGGAAACTGCACTTCTGTTTCTTGAAGAGTATCTCTCAGATGATGATACAGCCTTCGTTATTGGAGGAGCCGAAATATTTAAAGAAGCACTTCCCAAGATTGAAAAAGCTTATGTTACTCTCATTGAAGAAAAAATTTCAGGCGATGTTTATTTTCCCATAACTCACTTTCAAAAAGATTTTACACTTCTTCAAAAAAGTGAAGTCCATTTTTCTCCGAAAGAAAAACTTCATTACACTTTCGAAGAATACATCCAAGCGAAGAAAAAATGAAAATTAAAAAAAATCATCCCATTGTTTCAGGCTTTATCATGGCCTTTGCTGCAAGTTTTTTGCTGTGTGGTTATGAATTCATACGAAGCGCTTCCAATACACTGTTCAAGGCAAGTTACGGTTCGCAAGGTTTGCCCACCATCATGGCCATTGTTCCTTTTGCGCTCATTCTTACGTTGTATGTTTATGGCCGCATGATTTCCTTTTTTGGTCCGCGCAAAACTCTTTTCTTCACTTCATTGCTTTCGGGCATTTCCATTTTTGCTTCCTACCTCATGATTGTGAAAGGCATTAAGATTGGAAGTGCCATCGCTTATGTTGTGAGAGAAGTGTACATCATTCTCATCATTGAGCAGTATTGGTCATTCATCAATAGCCGTTTCAACAATGAACAAGGCAAACTCTATAACGGACCCATCACCGGCATATCCTCACTGGGAGCCATCGTGGGAGGTTTGCTTGTTGGCGTGCTAGCACAAAAATTGGGAACGGCATCCATGCTGCTGTTTGCGGCTTTGTCCACACTTCCAGCGGCGCTTCTTTCTGAACTTAGCTTCAGCACTTACCCGCACGATATGAAACCTGCTGTATATGAAGAGCACAAAAGAGGGCATCTTGGACTTGGTGAATTCAAACGGAATCATATGCTCATTTTTTTGTTGGGCATTATTTTGCTTACGCAAGTGCTTTCTGCCGTTCTCAGTCTCAAGTTTCAAGGTATTTTGCAGGTGGACATTCCAGATGCTGATACGCAAACAGCATACTCTGGAAACTTTTTTGCTTTGCTTAATACGCTTGCGATGGGGTTGCAGTTTATTGGCGCGCCGTTACTTTTAAAATATTTTGCACCACGCACCGTTCACCTTTTTATTCCACTGATACACATTGCAAGTTGTGCATTTCTCTTTCGCTCTCCAAGCCTTGCTACAGCAGGGTTTGCGTATATGGCGTTCAAAGTGTTCGATTATTCCATTTTTAGAGCAGCAAAAGAACTTTTGTATATTCCACTCAATTTTGATGCTAGATATCGTGCCAAAGAAGTGATTGATGTCTTTGGATACAGAACTGGAAAAGGTGGTTCATCCTTTTTGATTATGATGTTCCAACGCTTTGGCATTTCATTTGAAAATTGGTATTCGCTTGTTGGTATTTTTGCTTCCATTCTATGGTTTGTTCTCGCATTTCCAACCATAAAGCTGTATGAAAAGTACAATAAAAAACATGAGGACTAGTGCAAGGTTGAGAGAGATTTAAAATGAAAACACAAAAGCTTTTTCCAGGATTTCTGATTGCAATGCCTCATCTTCAAGATGAAATGTTTGCGCAAAGTGTTATTTTGCTTCTTCAACATGATGAGCAGGGAAGTATGGGCCTTCTTCTCAACAAACCACTTGGTCAGTGTGTTGGAAATTTAGTATCTGAAGTTCAGGGGGCAACGAGAAAAGATGATGAAGTTTATCTTGGGGGGCCGGTGGAACCCAGCAAAGGTTTTATTCTTCATCCTGATACCTACAAAGATGAATCCACTTTTTTTACCGATGCAGGTCTTTCGGTAAGTACGAGTATTCGGGCATTAAAAGATCTAACGCTTCAAAGAAAAGTTCCCTTTCGTTTTTTTATTGGCCATGCTGCGTGGGCTCCATTACAGCTTGAACAAGAACTTGCAAATGGTTCGTGGATGACAGTGCCCATTGATGAGCAAATGATTTTTTCAACTCAATCCCAGGCTTTTTGGTATCAGCTTTTGCAAAAGATCAATCTTGATCCAAGCCGCATTGTGCAAGGAAATGCCGGTGAGTTACATTAAAGAAAAATTGCTCTCCTCTTTTCTTTTTCCGCTTTTTATTTTTTCCTTTTGCCTTTTTCTTTTTAGCTCTCATGCAATTGCTGGTTGTCACTTTCCTCAAAATACAAAGGAACTTTCAGCTGAAAGCTTGCTTCACAATGGAAATTGTTTTTTCAAACAAAATGATTTCGAATCAGCCAAAATGCTTTGGGACATTTCATTTCAAAAAGGATCAGCTGAGGCTGCCTACAAAATAGGACAAATGTATTTAAAGCATCACCTTGGTAATGAGCAAGAAAATGCATGCACCTGGTTTGACCGTGCTGCAAAGCAAGAATTTACAAAAGCAGAAGCAAATCTTGGTTTATGTTATCTTCTTGGTGCTCCCCATTTTGAAAAGGACAGCAAAAAAGCATTCCACTTTTTTCAGCGCGCATCAGAAAAAGGCGACGTAGAAGCGATGTACCATCTTGGGCTTGCCTATCATCACGGAGAAGGTGTTCAGCGTGATGAAGAAAAAGCTGCTGAAGCCTATTTAAACGCATCAAAGCTTGGAGACGCTGATGCCATGAATAATTTAGCTTCTTTATATTTCCAAGGTAAAGGTGTTGCACTTGATGAGAAGCAAGCTGAACGCTGGTGGAAAAAGGCAGCTAAAAAAGGAAATGTTTTGGCTGAACTTCAATTGGGAAATCTTTTTTCAAAAAGAAAAGGAAAAGAAAAAAAAGCATTTAAGCATTATGAAAAAGCAGCGCAAAAAGGAAATGCAGAAGCGCAGTATGAGTTGGGAATGATGTTTCAAAAGGGCGAAGTTGTTAAAAAAAGCGATGAAAAATCCTACCACTGGTTTTTGGAAGCAGCAAAATTAGATAATGCAAAAGCGCAATATGAACTTGCGCTCTATTATTTTCAGGGCATTGGAACGAGGCCAGAGAGAAGCATTGGAAATGAGTGGCTTTTAAGGTCTGGTAACTTGGGATATGATAAAGCTCAACATGATATCGGAGTTCTTCTCTATACCGGTACCGGAGTAAAACAAGATCAACGGGCTGCGCTGAACTGGTTTGCTCTTGCTGTGGGTAAAGGAAATGTAGAAGCGATGTATAAAATGGGCTTGGTATATCTTCATGGCGAAAAAGAAGTTCAAGACAAAGAAAAAGCTTCTGTGATGTTTCGCAAAGCTGCTGCAGAGGATCATTTGGAAGCAACGTTCTATGTGGGTTCTTTACTAGCACAAGAAAAAAAATATAAAGAAGCCTATCCTTGGTTGTTAAAAGCTGCGGAGCGTCATCTGGTTACAGCACAGTACAATCTTGGAGTTTTTTACAGCGAAGGCTTGGGAGTGGAAAAAGATTTTTCAAAAGCGTATGCCTGGTATGAAAAGGCTGCTTCACAAAATGATCACGAATCCTTATTTATCTTGGGTCAATATTATGAACGGGGCATTTCCATTGACAAAGACATTGTAAAAGCAAAAGCGTATTACAAAAAAGCTGCTGTATTCGGAAGTGAAAAGGCAAAGTCTGCACTTTTAACCATGGAGTAGAGGAATGATTCTTTATTTATTTTGTCTTTTGTTTGGAATTTTGCTGCTCTTTTATTCAGGGTCAAAGCTGATTGACTATGCTGTTGTGTTGGCGAAACATCTTAAGGTTACTCCCGCACTTATTGGCCTTGTTGTTATTTCCATTGGCACTTCATTTCCCGAATTGTGCGTGAGTTTGCTTGCCGGTGCACAAGGTGAAATCAACTTGGCCATTGGAAATATCCTTGGTTCAAATTTATGCAATGTTGGACTTATCTTGGGTCTCTGTGCCATGGTCTCCGCGCTTCCCGTGGGAAGACAAATTGTAAAAACGGATTACTTTTTTCTCTTAACGGCAACACTTCTTGCGGGGTTTAGTCTTTACGATGGCATTTATTCCGTCATTGATGCACTTTTTTCGTTTGCTTGGTTTCTTTGTTTTTTCTTTTTTTCACTTCGAAAGTCGAAGCGTGATTTTAAAAATTCAGAACTTGAGCATGAGGTATCAGAAGAATATAAACACTTGAAAGATCTTTCAGCTTTTACCCTTTGTCTTTATTTTTTCTTTTCACTTATTGGATTATTTGCAGGATCAGAATTGCTTATCTATGGAGGTTCACATTTAGCAAGGGCCTTTTCCATTTCAGAACGGGTAATTGGTCTCAGTGTTGTGGCCATTGGCACGTCACTTCCCGAACTTATGGCTACTGCGAGTGCTGCCTTAAAAAAGCAACATGAAATGGCAATAGCAAATATTTTGGGTTCAAATATCTTCAACATCATTTTTATCCTACCCAGTTTGGGCCTTTTTGGCTCACATTCTATAGACGCTTTTTTTATCTCCAGAGATCTTTTGGCGCTTCTTATCAGTACGGTGATTCTTTTCCCTATCCTTTTTACGGGAAAACGAATTTCACGTTTTGAGGGCTTCATTTTGCTTGGAAGCTATTTTGCCTACTTTATCTTTCTTTTCAAAAATGGCTAAAAATGACTATTTTCTTGTCAAAAAATGAAATGACGATTATTATTAGCAAGTTACGTTGCATTTTTATAGAGCTCCAGGCAGGCGCTCTAAGAAGGAGGAAGGCATGTCAAAGCAGAAGGGTACTGTAAAGTGGTTCAACAACAAAAAGGGTTTTGGGTTTATTACTCCAGACGGCGGCGGCAATGATCTTTTCGTTCATTTCGCAAGCATCGTTTCTGAAGGCTATAAGTCCCTAAACGAAGGGGACAAGGTTGAGTTTGAAATTGGCTCTGGCCCTAAGGGAGAGCATGCGGTTGAAGTAACAAAAGTTCAATAACTACAATTTAATGTGCAATAAAAAGCCACTCATTTTTGGGTGGCTTTTTTGTTTTCCACGTTCTCTTTTTTCTGGAAGAGAACCACGGTTTCTGCAGGGCGAATTAAATTCCACGTGAAAGAATCTGCTAGCCACTCGAAAGTTTTGTCTTGATAAAAACTTACATGGCTTGGATCTTGATGATACCACCACGTTGCAAACGATTCCTTTTCTTTTACCACCTGCGTCATCAGCGCAAGATATCCTTTGGGTCTGAGAAGTTTATGAAGAAGAGCAAAACTTTTTTCTGGTGAACAAAAGTGTTCGATGACTTCTGTTGCGGTCACAAAATCATATTGAGTGAGCAGAAGTTTTTCTTGAGGGGAAAAATAGGGATCATAAATATCCATTTTCATCCCATGCCGCTCTAGCAACGTATGAAGCGTTGGCCCAGGACCAGAACCAAAATCAAGCCCATGGCTTCCTTTAGGGATATGGTGAAGCAAAGGTGTGATGAGTCGGTACAGAAACGCAACATATCCTTCATGCTCAATGCTGTTGTTATGGTTTTGATAAATTTTTTTCTCTGCATCAATGGGAAGATGATGGGCAGGATCCAAAAAAATGAGTGAGCAGGTATCGCATTCAAAGTATTGCTTTGTAGGAGTGAGCGGTTTTCTTTTTTCAAAGAAAAAATGTGCAGATGAAGTACATAATGGACAGCGCATAAGTTCACACATCACAGCTCTTGCAAGAAAACAAGTGACAAGCGCTAAAGCATCTCTTAAGAAGAAAAAAAACAAGGGGGAGAAATGAAAGAACTTTTGGAGAAATTTATGGGAATGAGAATGAAGCATAAAGCGATGGCGATTGTCCCCATAGCTCTTGGAGGTGCAATTCTTGCGTTTGTGCTTGGAGCTCTTATTGCTCCAGCGCTTACAATGGTGTTTATGTTTGGTTTTTTATTCGCACTCGTAGCACTTGTGAGAAAAGCAATGGTTTGTCCTCACTGCAAACAGCCATTCAGGCTGAGTTTCCGGACGAACTACTTTTCTTTTCCAGGAGATAATTGTCCAAATTGCGGAAAAGAATTTTAGATGAGGTGAAGAAATGCCTCAAAGACAAGTTTGCTTAATTCCATAGAACGATGAATGTTTTTTTCGGTTTCTGTTTCTACTTTTTCCAGCCCGTTTTTTCCCCAAAGAGAAAGTAAATCTTCCTGATATCGAGGAATGTTCATCCAACGTTGGATGGTAGGAACATCAACTTCGAGGTGAAATTGAAACCCATACACTTTGTCGCCATACCTTATTGCTTGATGTGAGCATGTTTGAGTGGAAGCAAGAAGGGTGCAAGCACTTGGAAGTGAGAAGGTGTCACCATGCCATTCAAAAATATATTCATGGTCAATATGCTTTAAAAGGGGATCCTTTTTTCCATTTTCAGAAATTTCCATTTTATACCAACCAATTTCGTGTTGAGTATGTTTTTGTACTTTTCCACCAAGAGCTTTTGCAATGAGTTGTGAACCAAGACAAATGCCAAGCACCGGGATATCCAATGCTATAGCCTCTTTGATGAGTTCTGTCTCATAAGCAAGAAAGGGATATTGCTTCGTTTGGTTCACGTTCATGGGGCCACCCAAAAGAATAAGAGCTGAAGCACCATTCAATTTTGGTTGAGCCTCTGGATTTTTTCCAAAGTTGATACAGTCAACATTGAACCCTTTTTCCTTAAGCATCGGATAAAGTGTTCCTAAAATTTCATAGTCTACATGCTGTAAAACAAGAATTTTTTTCATCAAGCATTCCCCTTGCGTCATATGGATGAAGCTGTTAACATCAAACGGCGCGTAAATTCAAGAAACAAGTAAGGAGTGGAAGAAAATGAGTGATGTCCTCAAGATAAAAGCAGTGCGAGCTGAAGAATTTCCCAGAACTTTTACGAAAAGGGTGAAATCGTTTTCTCACTATCCTGAAATTGAGCCGTGTTACAAAGCGTTAGAAAAAAACATCAAAGAAGTGTCGCAACCGAAGGACCTCGAACAATGGTTGCTTGATTATAGCGAATTAGATGCTGCATTAAATGAAGAGCATTCTCGCCTATATATCGCCATGACCTGCAACACCGCTAACGAAGCGGCAAGCAAGGCTTACCTTACATTTATTGAAGAGATTGAACCCCAGTTGAAGCAGTGGAATGATAAACTTATCAAGGCTTTTCTTGCTGCTGATCATTTAAAAAATCTTGATCAGAGACGCACCGAAGTTTTGGTGAAAAAAATGAAAAACAAAGTAAAATTATTTCGTGAAGAAAATATCCCGCTCCAAACCGAAGACAGTAAATTGGGACAAGAGTACCAAAAAATTTCAGGTGGTATGACAGTGCAGTGGGAAGGCGAAGAAAAAACTCTAAAGCAAATGGCTTCATTGATGGAAGAAACAGACCGTGCAAAACGTGAAGCGGTTTGGACTTTAGTTGATGCTTGCAGAAAAAAACATGCTTCGCAACTGGATGAAATTTTTTCAAAGCTCGTCAAGAATCGTCACCAAAGAGCTATCAATGCTGGGTTTAAAAACTTTCGTGATTATCAGCATGCTTCATATAACCGTTTCGATTACACACCAGATGATTGTTTTACTTTTCATCATACCGTTGAACATTTGGTGGTCCCACTTTTAGAAAAATTACGGAGTGAAAGAGCCAAAAAACTTTCGCTTCCTGTATTAAGACCTTGGGATCTCGCTGTTGATGCAGATGGAGAGCAGCCTTTACGTCCGTTTACAAAAGCTACGGAACTGATCGATGCTTGCCAGAATATTTTTTCATCACTGGATGATGACCTGGCTGCGCAATTTAAAAAAATGAACGAGCTCGACTTGCTTGACCTCGAAAACAGAAAAGGGAAAGCGCCTGGTGGCTATCAATCAACCTTGGATGAAGTTCGTCTTCCGTTTATTTTTATGAATGCAAGTGGAACCAATCAAGATCTTTTCACTTTGCTTCATGAGGCAGGCCATGCCTTTCATGCCTTTGCTAGTCGCGAAGAACCGTGGGTGGCATATCGTCACGCACCTATGGAATTTTGCGAAGTGGCATCAATGTCCATGGAACTGATGGGCATGGATTATCTGCAAAATGTTTATCGTAATCCCCATGAAACAAAGCGCGCAAAGCGAGATATTCTTGAAGACATTTTAGTAAAGCTTCCATGGATTGCCGCTATTGATGCCTTTCAACATTGGATTTACCTCAATCCAGAACACACAGCAGAAGAGCGCGCACAGCAGTTTTGCCAGCTGATGAAACGCTTCAATCCTGGCATCGACTGGTCTCAATACGAAGAATCGCTTGGTCGGCAATGGCAAAAACAACTTCACCTTTTTGAAGTTCCTTTTTACTACATCGAATATGGTATCGCCCAACTTGGGGCATTGCAGCTTTGGTTGAAATATAAAGAGAACCCCGCTGAAGCGCTTGCTGCCTACAAATGCGGACTAAGTCTTGGTGGCTCCAGGCCACTTCCAGAGTTGTTTGATGCGGCCAGTATTCACTTCGATTTTAGCGAAAAAACCATTGTTCCGGCCCTGGCAAGTTTGCGCAAAGAACTCGACCTCTAAAATCTGGCAACACTTCAAGGAAGCGGCTTAAGGCGTTGAATTCGCTTGCAATTCGAGGATGCTATGCTATCCGCGAGGGCTATGAAATATTCCCCATCCCACATAGAACCCAAATGGCAGAAGGCCTGGAGAGAAAACGGTGTTTTCAAAACTCCCACAGATCTTGCCGTTTTAAAGCAAAAACCAAAGTATTATATTCTCGACATGTTTCCCTATCCTTCCGGTGCAGGCTTGCATGTGGGCCATCCTGAAGGCTACACCGCCACCGATGTGCTCGCACGCCTAAAACGAATGCAGGGTTTTCACGTGCTTCATCCTATGGGCTGGGATGCATTTGGTCTGCCCGCAGAGCGAGCTGCCATGCGCAGTAAAAGGCATCCGGCTGAAATCACCAAAGAAAATATTTCAAACTTCAAAGGCCAAATTGAACGCTTGGGTTTTAGCTACGACTGGGACAGAGAGCTGAGCACTACCGATGAAGATTACTACAAATGGACGCAGTGGATTTTTCTCAAGTTGTATGAACGCGGACTTGCCTACATGGCGGAAGTGCCCGTCAACTGGTGCCCAGCACTTGGAACGGTTCTAGCCAACGAAGAAGTGAAAGACGGCGTTTATGTGGAAACCGGCGATAAAGTAGAGCGCCGTTTAATGAAACAGTGGATGCTGAAAATTACAGCCTATGCCGAACGATTGCTGGAAGACTTAGAAGAACTAGACTGGCCTGAAGGTGTAAAAGAAATGCAACGCAATTGGATTGGAAAATCTTACGGCGCTGAAATAGAGTTTCATGTAAAAGATTTTGAGCATCGCTTTACGGTTTATACTACGCGCCCAGATACCTTATTTGGGGCAACATATTGTGTGCTTGCACCAGAACATGACTTGCTAGAGCGCATTTGTAGCAACGAACAACGCGAAGCAGTAGAAAAATACCAAGAACAGGCAAAGCACAAAACTGATCTTGCCAGAACTGATCTTGCCAAAGAAAAAACAGGTGTTTTCACTGGTGCCTATGCTGTTCATCCCGTTACGGGAAAACCACTTCCCATATGGATTGCAGACTATGTGCTCATTACGTACGGAACCGGTTCAATTATGGCGGTTCCTGCTCATGACGAACGAGACCATGAGTTTGCAAAAACTTTTTCACTTCCCATTTTGGAAGTTATTTCTGGTTCCGAAAAAAATATTCAAGATTGCGCTTATGCCGGCGATGGCAAACTGATTAACTCAGATTTTCTTAATGGTCTTGATGTCGAAGAAGCCAAGAAAAAAATGCTTGCTTGGCTTGAAGAACAGAAAAAGGGAACTTCAAAAATTCAATATCGTTTGCGCGATTGGCTTTTTTCAAGGCAACGCTATTGGGGCGAGCCCATTCCCGTTCTGCATTTTGAAAATGGCTCAACCGTACCTGTAAGCGAAAGTGATTTGCCAATAACGCTTCCACAAATTGATGAATATGCTCCAACAGAAGATGGCGAGCCGCCACTAGCAAGAGCAGATAAAGACTGGCTTTGCGTCGATCTTCCGCAAGGAAAGGCCTGGCGAGAAACAAACACCATGCCGCAGTGGGCAGGCTCTTGTTGGTATTACCTTCGCTATATTGATCCCAAAAATAAAGAAGAAGCTTGGTCTGCAGATTTAGAAAAATATTGGATGCCGGTTGATCTCTACATAGGTGGAGTGGAACACGCCGTGCTTCATTTATTGTATGCGCGATTTTGGCATAAAGTCTTGTTTGACTGTGGCTATGTCTCAACAAAAGAACCATTTCAAAAACTTTTTAATCAAGGAATGATTCTGGCTTATAGCTACCAAGATGCGCGTGGAAAATATTATCATCCAGATGAAGTAACAGAAAAAGAGGAAAAATATTTTACACAAAGTGGTGATCCCCTTGTTTCGCAAGTAGAAAAAATGTCGAAGTCAAAACAAAATGTAGTGAATCCGGATGATGTCGTGCAGCAATATGGAGCAGATGCCATGCGGCTTTACGAGCTTTTCATGGGTCCGCTTGAAAGTTCGAAGCCATGGCAAATGGATGGAGTTGAAGGCATCAATCGCTTTTTATCTCGTGTGTGGCGTTTGGTCATTGATGAGCAAACAGGCGAAAAAAATCAAAAGCTTCAAGCAACAGATCCTACAACTGAACCAACACTTTTGAAAGCCCTTCACAAAACCATCAAAAAAGTAAACGATGATACAACTCATTTGCAATTTAATACTGCCATTTCTCAAATGATGATTTTTATCAATGAAGCATCTCACGCAGCAACGCTTCCACTTGATATTGTTTCAACTTTTTTAAAGCTCTTAAATATTTACGCACCACACATTGCAGAAGAACTATGGCAACAACTTGGAATGAACGGTTTTATCTGCCAGCAAAGATGGCCAAGTTATGATGAAAAACTTACGGTTGATGATACCATTCAGTTGGTGGTGCAGATTAATGGGAAAAAGAAAGAAACCATTGAAGTGGCAAGAGATGCCAGCCAAAAAGAATTAGAAAAAATTGCACTGGAAAATGAAAAAATAAAATCGCAACTCGAAGGAAAAACGGTAAGAAAAATTATTGTGGTGCCTTCACGACTTGTAAATATTGTGGCGACTTAGTCTTAAGGTTTGGAGAACATTTATGTCTCGGCAAGAAGAAGCTCTTCAAGAGCAGGAGAAAGAAAGCCAATTTA
Source organism: Deltaproteobacteria bacterium CG11_big_fil_rev_8_21_14_0_20_42_23 (assembly GCA_002796345.1). Lineage (NCBI taxonomy): Bacteria > Deltaproteobacteria > Deltaproteobacteria bacterium CG11_big_fil_rev_8_21_14_0_20_42_23. Next base: position 107,793 of record PCXC01000028.1, read on the forward strand.
GTTTTGTTCAGATGGAACACAGTGTGCTTGCGTTTTGGGAACAAAACACTGTCTTTGAAAAAAGTTTAGAAAAAACAAAAAAGAAACCAATTTATATTTTTTATGATGGCCCTCCTTTTGCGACAGGACTTCCTCATCATGGCCATCTTGTAGCCAGCACCATTAAAGACATCATCCCGCGTTATTTTACGATGCAAGGCAGATATGTAGAACGCCGCTTTGGCTGGGACTGCCATGGTTTGCCCATTGAACAAGAAATCGACAAGCACTACCAAATGTCTGCAAGCGATTATGTGAGCAAGCATGGTTTGAAAAGTTACAACGATGAATGCCGCGGCATTGTTCAAAAGTATACGGGTGAATGGAAGAAGACAATTACGCGTTTGGGCCGTTGGGTTGACTTCAAAAACGATTATAAAACTATGGATCTCGAGTTTATGGAATCGGTTTGGTGGGTCTTCAAACAAGCGTGGGAGAAGGGGCTTATCTATCAAGGCAGAAAAGTGGTTCCTTATTCTACAGAACTTCAAACCGGGTTATCAAATTTTGAAGCCACTTCAAATTACCACACCGTGCAAGATCCAGCTCTTACCGTTCTCTTCAAACTGAAAGATGAAGATTGCTTTATTGCTGCGTGGACAACTACTCCGTGGACACTTCCTTCTAACTTGGGACTTTGTGTTCACCGCGATATCGATTACGTAAAAGTTCAAGATGAAGAACACAAAAGAAGTTTTTATATTGCCGAATCAAGATTAGCTCCGCTGCAAAAAAAATATCAACTTACACTTTTAGAAACCATAAAAGGAAGTGAACTTGTTGGTAAAAAATACGAACCTCTTTTTCCTTATTTTAAAGAGAAAAAAAATGAAGGCGCTTTTGTTATTTTAGCAGACGACTACGTTTCAATTGAAGATGGAACTGGAGTGGTTCATCTTGCTCCTGATTTTGGAGAAGACGACAATCGTATCTTCGCAGAAGCAGGTCTAAAAGCAGTTTCCGCTTGCCCAATAGATGCAGCTGGAAAATTTACGTCCGAGGTTTCTGACTATGCTGGTGTTTTTGTGAAGGATGCTGACAAAGACATTATCAAAAAACTAAAAGATCGAAATCTTGTTTTAGATCACACGACGATTGAACATAATTATCCTTATTGCCCTCGAACTGACACTCCACTTATCTATAGAACATTGCCTCAGTGGTATTTGAATGTTGAAAAAATTAAAGACGATATCGTTGCTGCAAATTGCCAAGTGAATTGGGTGCCTGAACATATCAAAGAAGGCCGCTTTGGAAAGTGGCTTGAAAATGCAAGAGATTGGGCCATTTCGCGGAACCGATATTGGGGAACGCCACTTCCTATTTGGATAAATTCTACAACGGGAAAAGCTTATTGTGTGGGCAGCAGAGAAGAGTTGGAAAAATTAACTCAAGAAAAAATTACTGATTTACATCGTGAAAATATTGACCAGCTCAGCTTTAAACTTCAAGGAGAAGAGGGTGAATATCAACGCATTCCAGAAGTTTTAGATTGTTGGTTTGAATCTGGTTCAATGCCATACGCGCAACTTCATTATCCTTTTGAAAACGAAAAAATATTTCAAGCAGGTTTTCCTGCAGAATTTATTGCTGAAGGTTTGGATCAAACACGTGGTTGGTTTTATACCTTGATGGTGCTTTCAAGCATGCTGTATCAAAAGCCAGCTTTTAAAAATGTGATTGTAAATGGCTTGGTGCTTTCTTCCGATGGCAGAAAGATGTCAAAGCGTTTGAAAAATTACACGCCACCCGATGTGCTGATGGAAGAATATGGTGCAGATGCTTTAAGGCTTTTCTTGATCAACTCTGGAGTGGTGAAGGGTGAGGAACTCAAATTCACTGATGAAGGCGTAAAAGACATGGTACGCCGCGTTTTGCTGCCATGGTATAACGCGTTTAAGTTTTTTGACACGTATGCTTCTTTGGATAAATGGAAGCTTCAAGATCATTTTGTCGAAGGTAAAAATATTACAGATCAGTGGATTGTTTCAAAACTTCAAAGCCTTGTTCATGATGTAAGTGAAGAAATGAATGCTTATCATTTGTACAACGTTGTTCCGCGACTTTTTTCCTTCATCGAAGATCTTACCAATTGGTATATTCGCTTGAATCGAAGACGTTTTTGGGAAGAAGGTTTAGAGAAAGATAAGCAAGAAGCCTATTCGGCTTTATATCTTTCTATAAAAACACTTTCTACATTAATGGCACCTTTTGCGCCGTTTTTATCGGAACATATTTTTCGTTCTTTAAAAAAATATGCGGATGATCAACACGAATCTGTTCATCTTTGTGATTTTCCTAAAGCTGACGAAAGCAAAATAAATAAAACACTCGAAGATGCCATGGGAAGAATGCAGCAAATTATTTTGCTGGGCCGTCAGAAAAGAAATCAAGAACAAGTTAAAATTAAAACTCCGCTTCGAACTCTTAGCATTGTTCATCGAAGCGAAGTGACATTGAATGAAATAAAAAAATTGGAAGGCTACATTCGAAGTGAACTGAATATCAAAGAAGTAAACTACACAACAGATGAACAAAAATTCATTAAACTCTATGCAAAACCAAACGCACCGTTGCTTGGAAAACGTTTTGGAAAACAATTTGCTCAGATTAGAAAACTTATTACTGAGCTTGATTCAAATGCCCTGAGTGAATTTGAAGAAAAGTGTGAATTGATGCTTTCCGGCGAAACTTTTTCAGCAGATGATCTTTTGGTTTTTCGTGAAGCTCTTGAAAATACCCATGCTGTTTCGAATCGATTTATCACCATTGATCTTGATTGCACTTTGGATGAGGCTCTTATTTTGGAAGGGTTTGCACGAGAAGTTGTGAGCAGAATTCAAAAGCATCGCAAAGAATCCGGATTGGAAGTTTCCGATCGCATTTGCTTAAGTTTATCAGGATCGAAGAAAATTGAAGAAGCCGTAAAGCTGCATAAAGACTACATATCCCAAGAAACGCTAGCGGTTTCATGTGAGATTGTTCCAAATGCAAAACAGAGTGAAAGCACATTCGAAATTGGTGATGAGCTTTTAAATATTCAACTTCATAAAGCATAACAAACGAAGGAGTTATCATGGCAAACGTATGTGAAATTACCCGAAAGAAATCTCCAAAAGCAGAAGCAGGAAAAAAATCTGTACTTCAAAAGCGAAAAATTGAACTTCCAGAATTTAAAACGGCTTACAGACTCCATGTTTCTGAAGAAGGTCTTAAAGTGCTTAAAGACAAAGGTGGACTCGCAAGTTTTTTAAAAGAGCAAGACGAGAAAAAACTTTCTGCTAAACTTCAACGCGTTAAAAGAAAACACGGACTCGTAAAACAAGAAGAGAAAAAAGCCGAAGAAGCACCAGCTGCAGAAACTGTACCAGCAGCTAGCGAAGAAACTGTAGCGGAATAAGATTGAGCATGAAGACAAAGTACAACTCTTTACCCCGCACAAAATGCGGGGGAGAGAGTACGTGCTTAGTCTAAGTTTTTTGTTTTTAGTTTTCTTTTGTTTTGATCGAGAATTGCTTTGCGAAGACGAACGCTTTTTGGTGTCACTTCAACTAATTCATCGTCTTGAACAAATTCAATGGCTTGTTCCAAAGTGAGGGGTTGAATTGGGGTAAGGGTAACCGCTTCATCTTTGCTGGTTGTTCTAATATTCGTAAGTTTTTTCGTTCTGCTTGGATTTACATTCAGATCATTTTCTCGATTGTACTCTCCAATGATCATACCTTCGTAATGAGGTTGACCTGGAGTAATGAAAAGACGGCCGCGCTCTTCTAAATACCACAATCCGTAGGCAACCGCATTTCCAGAGCGATCAGCTACGAGTGAGCCAGACTTTCTGGTTTCTATGGTGCCTTTCATTTCTTCGTATCCATCGAGTGAAGAATTGAGAATTCCAGTTCCTTTTGTATCGGTCATAAATTCATTTCGAAACCCAATTAAACCACGTGAAGGAACTTTAAATTCGATACGAGTTCTTCCGCTGTTGCTTGCACCATCCATATGAACCATGATGCCTTTTCGGCGGCCTAATTTCTCGGTGACAACTCCCGCGAATTCTGAATCTACGTCTACAATAACATGTTCGATAGGCTCGTGTTTTTTTCCATCAATTTCTTTAAACAGAATGCGAGGCTTTCCAACCGCCAATTCAAAATCTTCACGACGCATCTGTTCAATAAGAATAGCAAGTTGAAGTTCTCCGCGGCCCTTTACAATATAGGCATCTCCCGTGGGGTCTTTCTCCACGCTAATGGCAACGTTGTACAATGTTTCTTTAAAAAGCCTTTCACCAATGCGAGCTGATTGCACAAACTTTCCTTCTTTTCCAGAAAGGGGAGAGGTGTTCACCATAAACGTCATGGCAACCGTTGGTTCTTCAACATGAATACGTTTGTAAGCTTTGATATTATCTTTGTGGCAAATGGTATCACCAATATGTACATCTTCAGCACCAGATAAAATAACAATCTCGCCAGGCCCTACTTCAGCCACATCTTCATATTGAACACCTTTGTACACCTGTAAATGAGATACACGAAGAGGAAGTACTTGATCATTTTCTTGTATGCACACAAGCTGGTCATTTTTCTTTGCAGAACCATTCATCACTCTTCCAATGGCGAGTCTTCCTGTGTAATCAGAATAGGCAATGTTGCAGACTATCATCTGAAACGGTTCTTGATCATCGTATTTTGGCCCTGGGATTTCATTTACAATGGTATCGAAGAGAGGCTTTAGGCTATCGGATTCATCGCTTAATTCTTTTTTTGCAATGCCATCACGGCCAACTGCATACAGAAGAGGAAATTCGATTTGCTCATCAGTTGCACCAAGGTCGATGAAGAGATCGTAAATTTGATTTACCACTTCCTGAACTTGAGCATCTTTTCGGTCGATTTTATTAACGACGACAACAATTTTGAGATGTTCACTCAGCGCTTTTTTAAGCACGAAGCGGGTTTGCGGCAGGGTACCTTCTGCAGAATCGACAAGCAAAATTGCTCCATCCACCATGAAAAGTGAGCGTTCAACTTCACCTCCAAAGTCGGCGTGACCTGGAGTATCGATGATGTTGATTTTGGTATCACCATACAAAATGGAACAATTTTTTGCGGAGATGGTGATGCCTCTTTCACGTTCCAAATCGAGGTTGTCCATAAGACGTTCTGCCACTTCTTGGTTTGAACGGAAAAGGCCACTCTGTTTGAACATCTGGTCAACAAGCGTTGTTTTTCCATGGTCAACGTGAGCGATGATGGCGATGTTACGAATTTTTTTATTTTCTTGGTTCATTTTTTTCTCCGAGCCGGCGCTTCTAGCCTAAAGCTCACATCAAGTCATTCTTTTCTGGATCTTTGTGGGAATCATTTTGAAGAGGGTAAGCAGATATAAAAAAACCGCCTAGAGTGATCCAGGCGGTTTTAATGTGCTTGCGTAAAAAACTTATGACTGAAGTTTTACTACGTCAGTTGCGTTCTCACCTTTTGGTCCTTGACCAATGCTGAACTCAACTCTTTCGCCTTCAGCGAGTGTTTTGTATCCGTCAGCAACGATGTTGCTGTGATGTACGAAAAGATCATTACCTTCGCCATCTGGAGTGATAAAACCAAAACCTTTACTGTCGTTGAACCATTTTACGGTTCCTTGCTTCTTGTTGGACATACTGTCCTCCTTAACGTGATATGCTGTAGTTCTTTGTACTGATGAATTAAGGGATGATGATTATTCCAACAAATACCCTACTTAAAACCTCGTACTGCAAATACTACAACGGTTGTTATACCGGGACTTCTTAGTCTTATAAGCACCCCAAAAGCAAGCTTTTTTTTCGTTCCCTGACGTTTTTTGCCTGAAATTACTTCCTTTTTTCCTTCCATTATGGACCGTTTGGAAGTTTTGAGCATTGAGGGGCCTATTTGAGGGATGAGCCAAAAAGAAACATAGGGCCAACGCTAAAGGAAAGATCCGAGGAAAATTTGGTGCCAGAAGTGGTTTGTACCGTGGAAAAGTAGTTTCGCACAGATGCCCGCAAGCCTAGCCAAGAGCAACGGGGGAAGTAGATTTTGATCCCGCCACCCAAAAAACCACTTGGCCGGTTGGAGCTGTTAATCCTCAAAATCCCGCCACCTAGGCTTGTGAAAATTTCACTTTCGATGACCGTTTTTTTCGAAAGAAATGCTGCTGGAATGTTGAAGGTAATGTTGCCCTGAAAAGAGTAAAGATGGTCATTTGTGATCAGGCTTCCAAATTTGCTGCTAGCGTCATACTGAATCTGAGACCAGCCAAACTCGGAACCCACCGATATTGCCGGGGTGATACGATAATCAAAATGTGCGCCAGTATGAAAAGAATGTGAAAATTTATCGCCTAAATAATCACCAACAAAAGGAGTGAGTTCGAATCTTTTTACAGGAGCATCACGCAAATGAAATTGCAGTTCTTTTGGGATATCAGTTTCACTTGCTTGTGCGTGAAACGAAAAAAATGAAAAGAAACAAATCAAAAAAAATATTTTTGCGTGCATGATGTGTCCAATGAAAAAGAGAATGGCCTTCGTATCAGAAGCGTTGATAATTTACGATTTAAAAATACAGTGCAGCTTTTACTTTTCCGGGTAATGGCTGAGAGCCAATCGATTTCCTTCTGGGTCTCGAAAGTAAAGCGAATATTCAGTTTCGTGTTCAAGCAGAATTTTTTGCTCTTGTAGTTTGGTTTTCCAAACTTTTCTTTCAGTTTTGGAGATGGCCAAAGAAAGCAAGTGCCATCCCGAAGTGTTTTCACTTTTTTTCATCTCTTCACTCTGCTCCAACATGAGGATTGCATTCTCGCCAAGTGAAAACCAAGCAGAGCGAAGTGTTCCGTTTTCTGTGCGATGGTCTTGGAGGTGTTCCAAACTGAGAAAATCCCGATAGAAGGGCAGAAGGTGTTCAAGTTGTTTTGTTTTGAGTGCAATATGATGGAGATGTAGTTTTTTTTTCATACACGTTGTCCTTTTTTGAGCACAACCTTTTCGACAAGTTGTGTCATTTTTCTTTTCGGAAGAATATATTTTTTTAAAGAAAAAAATGAAAGCTGAATTCTTTATTTTTTCATTATTTACCACTTCACTTCTTTCCTAGTTCATGAGCTTCGTTTCACTCTTCGTTTGACATGCTGCGTAAAATACATTTTATCCGACAAGCTTTTTGCGAATTCTTTCACAATTTTTTCTAGAATGGAGTGGTGCATGAATAAAATTTCCTCTTTTTCTCGTCGGTCATTTTTCTGCTCTTCCTCTCTTTTCCTCTTTTCAATTCATGCGGCGGAAACTCAAGCCAGACAAACACTTCCCTTGATTTGTCTCAGGATGATGTAGCGAAGGTTGTTTCACCAGCTCCCGAAGGTTGTGATGATTGCATTCTCATTTCTGAGATTCCAGTTTTAGATGGAACTACCTTTCCGTTTGCATGTGAACGAACGTCTGCAAGTGACAATTTTTCAGATAAGAGCCAAGAGTGCACACAGCAGCAGTTGTCGAATTTGATTGAGACGCATAGACCATCAAGAAGGAATGAAAAGAGAGACCCTGTAAATGGTCAAGCAGATCCAACTCATTATTCCAATTATCCTGTCACAAGAAGTTATCTTGATAATTCATCTACACACTGGCATGTTTTCACTGAGTATGCAGTTGATGAGTTGATTCAAGAAAATCTAGGTGGTTTAACTTATACTTTGCATAATTCCTCTACAAACACTTGGGTTCGCGCATTCCATCCTGCTGAAGATTGGAATTTGTCAAACGGGGCCGATGATCTAGAGCATATTTATTCCATTGGTCGCGGCATTGTTATTTTTAGAGGTGTATCTTACGGAAATACAGTTCAAGTTCTGCACAAAGCATGTCCAAATAGAGATCCAAACCATAGCCTATAATGGCCTGACAAAACTGGACCATCAGATTTGAAAAATAAGTTCCCCAGGATGTATATAAAACCCTGGAGGAGATATGACAAAACGAA
>PCXC01000029.1:0-557 GCA_002796345.1 Deltaproteobacteria bacterium CG11_big_fil_rev_8_21_14_0_20_42_23
CAAACGCCCTTTTTTCAACAACACCAAACCGTAAACCACTCTCATTACTCACTTCGATGTGCTCATGGAGGGTTTTTCAGGGGGGACTAATATATTCAACAACACCACTTTTGAGCATAATGTAAACAGCTCTGTATGATCTGCTCAAACGAATTGAACGTTGCCCTTTTCTTTTTCCCTGCAATGCTTCGTCATGATAGCCCGAAATTTTTCTAACTTGCTCCACACCTTCCAATTCAACAGCCCGGATCCAAGATTCCAATTTGTTTAAAATATGTCTTGGGACAGAATTGAGTTGTTTTTTAGCCTTTTTACCCAACTCAACCTGTGTAAGCATATTTTTAACTGTACACTTATCTGGGGTACTTTTTCAAGAAAAAAATATTATGTGGCCCTACGGGTTCTCAACTTCCGTTCAATCGCAAAAAAAACCGTCCTTTCGGACGGCTTGTTTTTTGCGGAGAGAGAGAGGGATTTCCTTTCCATCACCACTCGACAAGAACAAAAATCGTGTCTCGTATTCCAAGGACCCCAAGCCGTAATCGCTGCGCCCATTG